>JAFZEK010000290.1 GCA_017560705.1 Bacteroidales bacterium
AACTTCTAAAAATTGCTTTACAAGTGATTTACGGAATTTTCTTGAGAAGATTTCTACTTTCTTTTGACCCATCATAGCGGGCTATGCGACCCCAAAAGAAATAGAAAGATTCCAAGAAAAAACGTAAACGTTGCGATTAAGCGAGTAAAGAGCAATGCCCCAGCATTAGCTCTTTCGAGCGATAGCAACATCAACGAAATCAACCACGCAAAAGCTTCAAAGAACATTCTTTGGTTTATCCGAAACGTGGAATTTTTAGAAGTTGCCTTAATAACTTTGACATCAATTTTCAGGCAACTCACCGAGGAAACCAAACGTTAAACAAAAACCACAAATGTTAATCTAATCCAAGATACAGCACATTTAAAAGGCGAAAACCACACAGTTTTATCGCCAAACTATGACACTTTCACCAGCAGAACGGCATACTTAGCACACGAGGAAACCCGGGTTTCATCACGATAGTACCATACTTTCATCACGAGGAAACCTAGGTTTGCTCCGCTAAGCAATATAACCTTGCTCAAGAAAGAAATAATCATCATTGATTATCAATTATATACAACAACATCTCTCTTTAGCTGCGATAAACACATATTCACAAGAAAAACTCTCTTTCGGCACGTTAAAACAAGGGTTGTTAATATATCAAAGATTTAACCTCTTAGTTAACGAGAAAGTCTTTTCCGCAGGAACATTACCTAGCACCTGTATCAACATGACATTAGCAATATTTCCACCTATGCCACGTTAATAATAAAATTAAGTATTAGAAAAATCAATAAAACAATCACGCTCTATGAGAAGAAAGATTAGCTTAAAACATTTTTTTGCCCTTATATGTGCAACAATGCTATTCAGCTCGTGCGATCCGGGATATTACGATGAGCTATATTTCGACAACCAAAGTGAATACGACATATTGGTCGAGTACTCAGGTTTGTACAGATACTATCCAAGCGAATACGAACGTGGATACGACGGAACTTACCCTACTCCCAACGGAAAGAAAACTCTTGTTTATATGGATGGCAGTCTAGGTTGTACAAGTCCTGACGAAAGCAAATACAGGATATTTTACGATTTTTATGGCGACAGCATCAGTTTTGTTATCGACAGCACTCGCAAAATAACATACTATGCCTACGACACCCTTTCGGAAGATAGTCCTTACAACTTCAATTCATCGCACTACCAACATACTTACAAAGAACCAACAGGAAATTTTGGCTGCGAAGCATCTGAATCCAGCCATACCTATACCATTACGACAGAACAGATAAACAATCGATTGAAAATACTGTAAACAAGAACTATAATCAAAAAGGTTATGGAAATAAAATATATCAACAGGAGACTAAGAATGAAAAGAAACGTTCTTCGCATAATCTCCATCGTTTCTTTTGTATTTTTTTGCTTATCCGGACGAGCCGCATGGGAATCACTTCCTACCAACAATGCATGGCCAACCACATATAACCAATGGATAGAATGTATTATATTACCCATGATAGGTTTCAGTTGTCTTGGTTTTTTCCTACTTGGAATAAAGGAAGAAAAAAAATATAAAAAGAAGGAACTAAATCCAAACACCCATATATACATCAATAAATTCTACGTAATAACAATACTGTTTTTTGCTTACACCTTTGCATTCATTGCAATATTTTCCTCACTTGCAAAAGAAGACGATATATTTTATTCGTGGATACTTATAGCATTGATAATAGCATTTTGGATAGCAACTATATTATATTTCCGTCGCAAAAACACAACGAAGAAAAGCCAATAGATAAGCTATTAGAAAAACGAATCAATACAACTTTTACAAAATACGATAAAGATAAAAAAAAAACATCATGAAATTACCTAACATAAATTGGAACGTAATTGGAGGTCTAATAACCAGTGTAGTATTTGGTATACCAGCATTTGTATGCTTGAACAATTTTTCCGAAGCCGAATCAATAACTAATAAAATAGCGTTTCTGATATTAGGCATTTTATTTTCACTATTTTTTCTCACTATCATTATAGTAAGCCTCTTTTACGAGAAATTATCAAACTTCGATTGGGACTGGCTAATTAACTTACAAGTACATTTCGAAAGAATTATCATGGTTATTTCAATTTCAGGCATAATCATAATCCCTATAGGCTTACTTTTAAAGGCACATTCCGAAAATGATAGTGAAAGTATTGTAGTAGGCATAATAACGACACTCGGAATATGGTGTTATCTTTTGCTAGTTAATTTCAAAGATCGTATTAGCACATACTTCAACAGCAAAGGCTGAACCAAATTAAACCGATTATTAGATATAATTATTCGAAGTGATAACGAGTCCGAAGATGATGACTATGAAGAAGATGATGATAAGAGAAGTAATAAACGTAAATAATATAAACATTATACCAAAGCATGAAGACAATATTACTAATATGTACTGCATTTTGTAGGATAGGAATGAGTACTTGTAATAATAACAGAAACAATAATGACACAAACGCTCCTATAGAAAGTTTGGACTAAAAAGCGAAAATTACCAACAACTGTAATATCCAACACGATACACTTTGGATAGATAGTCTCGACTGAGAAATTAAAGAACCATTCGAAGAAGATGGTCGCAAAGTGTTGGCACATATTGAAGAGCCCAATGATGATAGATATACAGAAGAAGTTGTATCCTATTATCTGCTTCCACAAAACTCAAGATTGTACGACAGTGTAATAAATGACTTACATTCCAAAATAAGACCTCAACTCGAAAAAATCATCGATGATACAATTCAAAGCATAAAATTAGGAGATATACCTAAAAACTGGTACATTATAAAGCATTATAGAGGTAAACCCTACGTATTTTCCGAAACTAGTTGTGGAATCTACGTTTACGAAAAAGCGATTGTGGCTACATTTGGAGATTTATGGGCATACCCAATAAAGAGTGCAGAGAAACTCGACAATGGCAACTATCGTGGCTCAGCGGAAAAACTGTGGGGATTATAATCAAAAAAAATCATTATCTTTGCACTATGAATATACTTAATGAATTAGCACGTATGATGCTTCCAAGCGAGAAACTTGAAGACTTTGAAATAGTAAAAATAGAACAGTCCGAAACACTGATAGAGATTTCATTGGATGAAAAATACCATGCAGAATATCGAGATAACACTAATATCGAGAGTAAAGGTTTTACACGAGTTAAGACTATAACAGATTTTCCAATAAGAGATCATAAAGTATTACTTCATGTACGTCGTCGTTGGTACAATATCTCAGAAGGTAAAAGTTTTAATCGTATAATTACATTATCAGAAGAAGGAACAAGCTACTCAAAGGAGTTTGCGACTTTTTTAAAAGAAACATATGGAGAATTCCCCAGTGACTTGCCGTATGCTTAATAAATTCTACCATATAAATACGAATACATTTGAAAAACAATACAAACATATACTCAGTGGATATAAAGAGTGGGAACAGTTAGAACATTCAGAAGATTGGCTTCTCTTTCCGAACAATATAGGAGAAAGTATCTGTATAGACGAAACAGCCCCAAGTAAAGGAGAGCTTTATACTATAGTGACCAATCGAGTTTCAAAAGGCTTAAAGGGTACTATTATAGCTATTATCCAAGGTGTTTCATCTGAAAAAGTAATATCTGTTTTAAAGAATATAGACGAAGAAAAGAGAAACATGGTCAAAGAAATAACTATGGATATGTCTAATTCAATGCGAACGATAGCTAAAAGATGTTTTCCAAAAGCAATACATACAATTGATAGATTTCATATTCAAAAGTTAGCTTGTGATGCCATTCAAGAAATGCGTATTGCACATCGATGAAATGCAATACAAGCTGAAATAGACGCAAAAGAAATTGCGAAATCAAAAGGGATAAAGTATGTTCCTGTTGAATATGAGAATGGAGATACGCAGAAACAATTATTAATAAGAAGTCGCTATTTACTGTTTAAAACACCCGAGAAATGGACAAAGAAGCAAAAAGAACGCAGTAAAATATTATTCGAACATTGTCTCGATTTAGCACAGGCATATAGCCTTTCTCAGTCATTAAGAGTAATCTTTTCAAAGAACAATGTAAAAGATGTTGCAAGGCTTTCTCTTGCTAGGTGGTATGATAAAGTTGAAAAAAGTGGATTTAAAAGCTTCAATACCATAGCACAAACGCTATACGATCATTATGATGAGGTTTTAAATTTCTTTGTCAATAGAGCAACTAATGCTTTTGCAGAATCATTTAATTCTAAAATCAAATCATTTAGAGCAGCGTTAAGAGGTGTATCTGATGTCAAATTCTTTTTATTCAGGATATGTAAATTATACATATAAATCCGCATATTTTCCATTAGAATGCCTCAAAATAGGAGAATATATAAAATAAAAAAGGGAATCCATTTTAGGATTCCCTGATAATAAGATTGGCAGCTACCTACTTTTCCACAAACTAGTGCAGTATCATCGGCGTTAAAGGGCTTAACTTCTCTGTTCGGAATGGGAAGAGGTGAACACCTTTGCTATAA
>JAFZEK010000291.1 GCA_017560705.1 Bacteroidales bacterium
CCCGCACTGTTCTAAAACTCTTCGTTTTACATTGCAAAGATACAACTTTTTTCCGTTCCAACAAAATATTTTTTCAATTAACAGCGAAAAAATAATATCAATCATTTATATATCAATACTTTAAAGAGAGCATTTTTTTATTCTTTCTTCCTATTTTCTATATAAAAAACCAATAAAAACAGAGTACTTTTTGCACTTTTTGTCTCCAAAAAATCAAAAAGAGCACTACACTTTATTTAAATATCTAATTTACAGTATTTTCAATAGTTTTATTACTATCTTCAGCATACCATACTACAACCATTTCTCATTAGATGGATTAATTCTACATACCACTATAGGCAACTTCTAAAATTCCAGGTTTTCGAAATTTAAAAAGATTCGTCTTTAAACTTTTACGGGATATTCATCTTTTACCGAAATATTTCTTTTTCAATTGTATTCCACTCTACGCTCAAAAAAAATTATACAAATCACCTATAGGCAACTTCTAAAAATTCCACGTTCTAGGAAATTGAATTGATTGTAGAAAGAACTTTTGCGTGGTAGACTTCGTCGATGTTGCTACTGCTCGAAATAGCTAATGCTGGGGCATTGCTCTTTACTCGCTTAATCGCAACGTTGCGTTTTTTACCGAAATCTTTCTATTTCTTTTGGGGTCGCATAGCCCGCTATGATGGGTCAAAAGAAAGTAGAAATCTTTCTAGTAAAAATTCGCAAATCACTTGCAAAGCAATTTTTAGAAGTTACCTATAAAAATTTTTTCAATATCGCCTTTAAACTTTTCTCAAACTACATTCTTTTTTCCTTCAATCTAGGATTTATTTTTCATCTACCTTCAAAAAAAAAGACAACTCTCTGTAAACCCTACTATGTTGCTACACAATTCCAAAAGAAAAGTAACCTCAAAGTATATGTTTTCAGAGAGCTGTCTTATAGAATATATTATTGCGTATTCTTATATCACTACTATAAACTAGTCAATTTTGTCAAATCCAAGAATAGGCTTCAACACATCCGGCATAATTATACCATCTTCCACTTGATAGTTTTCCAATATACATGCAACTATTCTAGGCAAAGCCAAAGCACTACCATTCAAAGTATGAGCCAATCTTGTTTTACCATCAGAATCTTTAAAGCGAAGCTTCATACGATTAGATTGGAATGTTTCAAAATTAGATACAGAACTTACTTCCAACCATTTTTGTTGAGCAGCACTCCACACTTCAAAATCATAAGTCATTGCAGATGTGAAACTAATATCGCCACCACAAAGCTTAACAATACGGAAAGGCAAATTCAGTTTAGTAAGCAACGATGCCACATAATCCTTCATTGTTTCCAATTGTTCGTATGATTTTTCTGGATGTTCAATAACCACAATTTCCACTTTGTCAAATTGGTGCAAACGATTAAGACCTCTCACGTCCTTACCATAACTTCCTGCTTCTCTTCTAAAACATGCAGAATAAGCCACGTGTTTTATAGGAAATTGATTTTCTTGTACAATTACATTCCTATATATATTGGTTACAGGCACTTCCGCAGTAGGTATCATATAAAAACCATCCAAAGGTATTTGATACATCTGTCCTTCTTTGTCGGGCAACTGCCCAGTTCCCATTCCAGATGCTTCATTAATCATCAAAGGAGGTTGAATTTCCAAAAATCCTTCAGCTACAGCACTATTTAAAAAGAAGGTAATTAAAGCACGTTGCAATGCAGCACCTTTTCCTTTATATACAGGAAAACCTGCACCTGTTATCTTGTTTCCTAATTCAAAATCCACAATATTATACTTAGAACACAAGTCCCAATGAGGTACAGCTTTTTCATGCAAAGTAGGTTTTTCACCAAAATAAGCCAATATCTCATTATCATCAGCATTTTTACCCTTAGGTACAGAAATATGTGGAGTATTTGGCAATGAAATCAACTTATCATTCAATTCTTTTTCCACTGCCGTCATTTTGTCGCTAAGCTCTTTTTCCTGAGCCTTTAGCTCTACTGTACGTTCTTTTTTAGCAGCAGCTTCTTCAGTTTTTCCTTCCTTAAAAAGCTTACCTATCTCTTTTGCTATGGCATTAGATTCAGCTTTCACCGAATCCAATTTGTGTTGAAACTCACGCCTACTATTATCCAATAAAAGTATTTCATTTATGCGGTTTTCTACATCACAAACATTTTTTATTTGCAAACGCTCTATTGCTTC
>JAFZEK010000292.1 GCA_017560705.1 Bacteroidales bacterium
GGTGATGACTTATTTGTAACTAACGTAAAACGTTTGCAAATGGGTATCGACAAAAAAGTTGCTAATTCTATCTTGATCAAAGTAAACCAAATTGGTACTTTGACTGAAACTATAGATGCTATCAACTTAGCTTATCGCAATGGTTATACAGCTATCAGCAGCCACCGTTCTGGTGAAACTGAAGATACTACTATTGCCGACCTTGCAGTAGCTATGAACACTGGTTTAATTAAAACTGGTTCTGCTTCTCGTACCGACAGAATATGCAAATACAACCAATTGATGCGTATTGAAGAAATGTTGGGCGATCAAGCTGTTTACTTAGGAAGAAAATTCAAATATTCTCGCTAAGTAGTATATTATTGAGATAATAAACTAAATGTTTTTTTTCATAGAAGGGGTTTCGTCATTGGCGGAACCCTTTTTAAAATATCATAAGAATGAATATAGCAGCGTTAGTTTCGGGGGGGGTAGATAGCTCCGTAGTTGTTCACAATTTAAAGGAAATGGGATACGACCCAACTATCTTCTATATAAGAATAGGTATGGAAGATGAGGATGGGTATATTGATTGTCCATCTGAAGAGGATATTGAGATAACGACTTATATTGCAAAAAAATATGGGTGTAAGTTTGAAATAGTATCTTTGCACGAAGAGTATTGGCAGAATGTGGTGAGTTATACCATAGAGTCGGTACGTCGTGGGCTTACTCCAAATCCTGATATGATGTGCAATAAACTGATAAAGTTTGGTAGTTTTGAACAAAAGTGGGGTAAATATTTTGACAAAATTGCCACAGGCCATTATGCTACTACTACCGAAGTTGACAATACTGTATTCCTATCTACAGCTAAGGATCATGTAAAGGATCAAACATATTTTTTGGGACAAATCAATTATATGCAAGTCTCGAAATTGATGTTCCCTATTGGTCATTTATTAAAGTCAGAGGTGAGAAAGATTGCTTCTGAAGCTCGTTTGCCTAGTGCTGAGCGCAAAGATAGCCAAGGAATATGTTTTCTTGGAAAGATTCATTATAACGATTTTATAAAACGTTACCTAGGTGAACGTGAGGGTAAAATAGTAGAATTTGAAACAGGTAAAATATTAGGCACTCACAAAGGCTATTGGTTCCATACTATTGGTCAGCGGAAAGGATTGGGCCTTGGTGAAGGACCATGGTTTGTAATAAAAAAGGATATAGAGGAGAATGTACTATATGTTTCGAGGGGATATGACACTCAAAGTCAATATGGCAATGTGGTAAATCTTTCGGCATTTCAGTATATTTCTAAAGATATTTGGGGTAATTTTGATAGTATAGATGTGAAATTTAAAATACGTCATACTCCACAATTTACACAAGGTAAGATGACTCGCATAGGCGATGTGTTCCGCATTGAGTCGGAAGATAAGATACAAGGAATCGCTTCTGGTCAGTTTGGTGTAGTATATGACAATGATGCTAAACTTTGTGTTGGTAGTGGTGTTATAATATAAATCTCTCCTTTTGGAAATCTACAATTTGTATTTCTATTGATGTAAAACTCCCATATTTAGAATCCTAAGTGTGGGAGTTTTGCGTTGTAAGTATGGCACTTAGTGCCTATGAGTGTCATACTTATGAGTGAAAACTGTAGTAGTTTTGGATGTAATATAATCGTATATATTTGTTGATTTTTGTGTCAACTTTTTCAGCACAAGATATTCATCACACCTAGGTATGAATGTAAGGAAACCCTATTGCCGTTGATATGACACCCGGGTCCTTTGAAAAAATATACCCCGATGAAGTTTTTCATTCCTCCCGATGTAAATAAATTTTCCTCGGGATGTATTTTTTACTACATCGGGATGTAATTTTGAGGATAAAAGAATACCCGTCTTTGTATGAGCATATATATGGTAATACAAAAACGGGTATATCTAACAGCGGTAAAGATGTATATTTTCTTGCTGTGATATATATATCAAACTTCTATTCGGTCTTCTTGAAGCGGAATTTCTTTTCTTCGCCTTTCATTAGGCGAGATATGTTTTTGCGGTGAGTGATAACTATGAATATTGCTACCACTACGGCAAAGATAAATAATACCATATCAAAGTTCTCTGAAAAATATGTTGATACAACGTAGTAGGTGATGGGGAAACATATAGCAGCTGTTATAGAGCCTAACGATATGTATCGCCAAATAATGAATACTACTATAAATATAGCTAGTAGTATCAAGAATATATTAGTGTACAAGTATATAAGTACGCCAAGCATTGTGGCTACACCTTTTCCTCCCTTAAAGTTTTCGTAGATAGGGAACACGTGTCCAAGAACTACTGCTGCGGCTGAAGCTATATTGAATAGCTCTAAACCAGAGTCTACCAAGAATGCTTCTACAAAAAGATTGGATAAGTAAAGTGCTAAACATCCTTTGAATACATCTATGATGAATACGATGATGCCTGGTTTTGGTCCTAATACTCTGATAGTATTAGTGCTACCAGCATTTTTGCTGCCTTTGGTGCGTACGTCTACGTTATAAAATATCTTACCAATCCATATTGAGGGACTCATAGAGCCGATTAGGTAACTTAGTACTAGACCTACTATTATGCATATTATTTCTATCATTGTCATATTATTTTTGTTTTTATTTCTGTTTTATTTTTGTTGAAGACTGATAGTCACTCATTTTTAAGACTATCTATTTTTTCTATTATTTTGCAAAGATACAACTTTTTGTAGACATATACTCTCTATTTCATCTTTATAAGAAATTAATTTGCTACGTTACGGATTTTATCCGTAAATTTGCATACTTGTTGCAGCTCATATATAATGAGCTAACATGATGTTTAATAGTAAAATATAAATGAATGAATACTGTAGCTATACATACATTGGGGTGTAAAATGAACTTTTCGGAATCTTCGGACCTAGCACGTAGGTTCTCGGAGCGTGGTTTTAAGATAGTAGATTTTAAGCAGAAAGCTGATGTATACATTATAAATACTTGCACTGTTACAGCTTTGGCCGAAAAAAAATGTAGGAATATCATACGTCAGGCAATAGCTTTGAATCCCAATGCAATAGTGGCTGCGATAGGATGTTTTGCTCAAAATTCGCCAGACGAGATTGCGAAAATAGAGGGTGTGGATTACATATTGGGTAATAACGACAAACATAAGTTGCTAGAATATATACTTAATCCATCGTGCGACAAAGGTTTGCACAAAAAAGTTGTACCCATGGGAGTAGATGATGTTTTTGTGCCAACATATTCTACTGGCGATCGTACTCGCTCGTTTTTCAAGGTGCAAGATGGATGTAATTATTTCTGTACCTATTGTGCAATACCCTTTGCAAGGGGAAGAAACAGAAGTTTAAATGTGGCAGACACTGTGGCAAAAGCCAAAGAAATAGCTAGTCATGGAGTGAAAGAAGTGGTTATAACTGGAATAAACACTGGTGAATTTGGGAAAATGCATGGTGAAACATTTTTCGATTTGATTCGTGAATTGGATAAAATCGATTCAATACTAAGGTATAGAATTTCCTCCATTGAGCCGAATCTTATAACCAATGAAATGATTGATTTTATAGCCCAAAGCAGGGCTTTTCTTCCTCATTTTCATATTCCTTTGCAAGCAGGAAGCGATGCTGTGTTGAAGTTGATGAACCGTAGATACGACACGAAGTTATATGCTGATAGGTTGGATAAAATAAAATCTGTTATGCCTCATGCTTGTATAGCATGTGATATTATCGCAGGATTTACAGGCGAAACTGATGAGTTGTTTGACGATGCTTGTAATTTTATTCGCTCTATACCAATTTCTTATTTGCATGTATTTACATATAGTGAACGTCCTAATACTAAGTCATTATCCCATACAGGCAAGGTGAGTGTAAATGTGAGAAGGGAAAGGAGTAAGGTGTTGCATCAGTTATCCGAACAAAAGAAACTAATTTTCTATAAGGAAAATGAAGGTACTTTAAGGTCTGTGTTGTGGGAAAGCGATAAGCATGGTGACTATATGTATGGTTTTTCTGACAACTATATAAAAGTAAGAACTCCTTACAACGAAGCATTAATTAATGAAGTAACACCTGTTTCGCTTACGATGTTGAACCCCGAAGTGGATGATGGAGTGTACGATTGTAAGTTGGTAAACCGTATTTAAAAATTTGAACATATCTATAATTTGAATATTATTTATGAATGGTATGTATTGCAACTTTTACTTGTATATGTGATTTGAGGCAACTTCTAAAAATTCCACGTTTCGGATAAACAAAAGAGCGTTCGTTGAAACTTTTGCGTGCTTTGCGTTTTTCTTGAAATCTTTCTATTTCTTTTTCAATCGCATAGCCTGCTATGCTCAATCAAAAGAAAGTAGAAATCTTCTCAAGAAAATTCCGCAAATCACTTGCAAAGCAATTTTTAGAAGTTGCCTTGAATGTTCTCTCATTTGAGGGGGATATTATTTGATATGAAATAATGAAGAAAGGAAAATTATACAATAAAAGTGCTGAATATTATATTGTAAACAATGTAATTTGCTTTTAGAATAATGAACTGAAATTTAAAGTTTGTACAAGTGTAAAAAAATAATCAATAATATTTTGTCAATAATATAAATAGTTGTATTTTTGCACTTGTAAATAATAGTAATAAAATAAACTTTTTTGATACTTAATAGATTGAAATATAGAATTAAGTGTCACATTTTTTTATTTTTTCAAGATGTGGTATGAATGTATTTTACTACTAATTATTATACAAAGAAGATGGATGGTATAAATGTGTAATTTGGTATGAACAAACGAAAAATGTTATATAAGTTGTTTGTGACAATAAGTTTTGTTGTGATACAATTGTTTTGTTTTTCTTATGTAGAAGCTCAGAACAATTGTAGAACAAAGTTATTGTCTGAGATGGTTAAAGCAATGCCATCTAAAACTAATTTACTAAAGTTAGAAAGTGGAGAATATGAAGGTGTTTTTTCTTACAAAGAACGGCCTTTAAATGTCATAGTATCAGAAGATAGAACACTTTTACACTTAGGTTATTGTTTGTTTCCAATATCTATGCGTAAAGAAATGCCTTCGCCAGTATATAACTTTTTGGAGAGGTATGCTCTTTGTGCAGATTTGTCTTTGCCTAGATTGAAGACAGTGGAGCAAGATATGGTAGAGAAAGGAATAATATTTAATTATGGTTCATTTAAGGATTTACCTTCCATTGTTGCAGATCCGTCAATAGTATTTACTTTCACTACTTTGGATGATAAATATTACAATGTGCATTGGAGCAAAGATAATAAACTATGTTGTTCTGTGAAATTTCCAATAGACAATTGCTTGTTGCAAGGGACAACTTTGGATGAAAATGAGCAAATTTTGGTAGATGATTTAAAAAAAATAAAACGATCTGAGTGTATTATAGATCATAAGGTTTTGAAAGAAAAACTTCAGAGAATAATAGATTCTGAATATTATATACAACCAGGTGATAGTATTTATATGGCTTCTTTGAATAGCACACAATATTATAAAGCTGAAGATATGGCGTATTGTAAATTGGTTTTTTCGGAAGCTAATCCAGTAGAGAGTTTTGCCAACCTATTGTTGACTAATAATATTGCTAATGATTATGAGGTATCGATAAAACTACAAATGTATGACCGTAAAGTGGCTAACGTTACAGTGCCGTTGTGCGATTTACTTGAATATTTCAAACGAAATGGCTGTAAAGCTTATTTTGGACTTGTAGATAAAACGAAGGACCAGATTACTGCACTTTTACTTTTAATAAAAAAAGAAGATGGTTATTGTCATACAATTCGCTTCACGTTTCATGTCGGAGATATAGGTAACCGAAACGGTCAAATAAATGGGAAAATGAGTAGTTTTATTCCAATTTCGAGAATTTCTAATATATTTGGAGAAAAATAATGATGAAAAGAAGAATTATTGTGTATTTAGCTTTGATGTTTCTTTATTCCACGCCGATATTTTCGCAAACAGATGCTGATGGCTATATAAAGAACAAGATGGAGATAAGGAAAATATTTGCTACAGACAAGTATATACATCAAGAGTATGTAGTAGAAACTGCAAAGTTGACAGAAGGTAAGCTAGAAGCTTTGAATAATTTGAAGAAAGAGTTGTTGAAAGTATATACAGGTAATGATGATGCTGTCAAGAATAGTATTTCAAGCATAGAGGAGAAAGATGTAGAATTTATGCTAGAAGAAATTAATGGAGGTAGACAAGTAAAGATTTATGTATTAGTGGAGAAAGCTAAATATTTTTCTACTGAATCAAACAATTCATCAAATGTACAAAATATTTCTAATACAGGAAAAAATACGGCAAATACTTCAAAAGAATTGACTATTGAAGATGTGTTAGATATAAAATACAAAACTGTGAAAGGAGTACATGACAAAGAAAAAATAAGAGAAATGAAAACTTCTCAGAAGTATTATTGTAGTGAGATAATGCCGTTTAAAATAAAGACTGCAGAAGATTGGGCTGTAAGAAAAAACTTTTTACTTAGTGAGTTGGCTAGAAAATTGACCATAGCAACATCGTTTGAAAGGAAAGATAATACTATAACGTTGAAATCCATAAATCAAGAAGATGTGATATTTTATTTGGAAAAGTTTAATAGTGGGAGAACAAAAATATATGCATTTCTAGAAAAGGATAAAGATAATAATAGTCTGAATGCTACTGTAGAGCAAGAAGAAGTTGAAGAAGAAGTTGCAAAAGAAAGTGTTCAAGAAGTTACTGTGCCTATAGAAAAAGTAACGGAAGAAGTTGAAGACTCGGTTGGTGAATCTGCGGATAATGAAAGTGAAATTAGCTATAGTGATGAAGAAGTGATAGCGGAAGAAAATTCAACTCTTAGTTATGAAGAAATTCCGGAGATAGATGATAAATCTTTATCTCTTATAGATACTTTATTGACAAAGGAAGAATTCAAAGATTTTGGTCAAGAATTACAGAAATTGAGAAGAGCTAGGAAAATACGAGTTTATGGTAAGTATGCAGATTGTAGTGATGTAGGTGCTAGTATTTGGGCAGTATTTGATAAAAATCAAAAGCTGGTTGCTATATTAGGACCAGGCTTGGGTTCTGTTTATAGAAAGAATTATAAAACTAAAGAAATTGATAAATTGGAATCTTATATCGAATCTAACGAGAAATATTTAGCTATTTGGTTTAGAATGTATAAATAAAAACGAAAGGACAATATATGAAAAGAGTAATATTTAGTTTGTTGATGACAATGTTTTTCTTTATGTCTAATGGTCAAAAAGTAAACTTTAAGTTTTATGAAGGAATAAAAGAAGGTGCATTGAAAATGAAAATGGAGCAGCAAATATCGAATTTATTGACAGAGATAAATGTTGCAAATGCTGCTAATAGGAACTTAGATTATACTAAAGTTGCTATTAATCAAGATGCTCAAAGTAGTTTGGAAAATATGTGGGAGTCGTTCCATTTAAAAACGGAAGAGCTTGACATTAGTAGTGAATGTATTCTTTTTAAAGAATATTATAGGGTTAGAGGTATTAGTGTAGAAATCAATGATCAAAAAGGATCATATGAAGGTGATGATTTTAGAGAATTGGTCATAGATTTAGACAAAACCGGACGTATAGTGAAGGTTATGTTTGGTCAACCTCAGCACATGTATGAAAAGATATATTCAGAGGGCGAACGTCTTGGAGACATGGAACGCAGAATGCAGATAATACAATGGTGTGAATACTTAGCTAAGGCTTATTGCGACAAGAATATGAATTTTTTGGATGCTGTATATAGTGAAGACGCTCTTATTATTACAGGTAAAATACAGATGCAGTATAGAAGGGAAAAAATGGATGGTGTTAAGCTTTCCCCTGAAGCTACAGTAGTTTATACAGAACAAACAAAAACTGAATATTTGAATAATCTTGCAAGAATATTCAAGGCAAAGAAGTATGTAAATGTTTTGTTTGAAAATTTCGAAGTGTTGCGTCACCCTGCTAAACCTAATTTTTATGGAGTGACATTGACCCAAAAATGGTTTACTCCTGGCTATAGTGATGTCGGTACATTATTTTTGATATGGGATTTTACCAACGAGGATGAGCCTCGTATTTTAGTGCGTACATGGACTCCAGAACAAGTAGAGTCGGAATTTTCAATTCATGATTTTGAATTGCCATAATAATTAGAGTGTTAGATAAAGAATTTATAAATAAGAAACGTAATATATATACAATTAGGACTTATGAAAAAAGTATCGATATTATTTTTTACTTTGATATTAAGTGTTACTGCTATTTCTCAACAGTTTAAAGTAGTAAACTTCTGGTTAGATGCTGAAAATCCAACTGCTCGGTTGATGAATATGCAGGATAATATGGGAAAATCTTGTGCGTTGTTGATTGTTCGAATCAATGATTATGGTGTTGAATTTAATGGTGATATAGTAGGAAAGCCACGTTTGAGTAAGAAGATTGCAAATACTTATGAGTTGTGGATTCCGGGTAATACTCGAGAGATAGAAGTACTACCTTCTAATGAGGCTTCAGTGTATGTAAGTTTTAAAGATTATTATGCATATCCTATAGAAGGAAAAAAAGTATATGTATTGGAACTAAATAATTCAGGTGATGAGATGCAAAAGATAGATGCATCGCAAGAAAGTAGAAATACATATCCTGTTGTTCAGTCTGAATATGATAATAATACACAACCCGATGTTGAAACAGACAATGCAGAAAGCGAACCCGATGTTGAACAGAAATATGAAGAAGTGGAAACTGTAGAAGAAACTTATGAACCACAAGTTGAACAAGTATATGAATTGCCTGTGGAGGAAAAGGTTGAACCAGTAGCTTCTTTGCCCGAACCTGAAACTGTAAAAGAAGAAATAAAACCTGAGCCAAAACTTGAACAAAAAGAAGAGGTGTTGCCAACTGAAAATAAACTAACAGTTGTTGAAGAAGTGAAAGAAAAACCAGTAGAAGCAGTTGAGACTCCAGTAGAAAAACGAGTAGAAGAGCAAATACTTGATAATGGTAATATTTCTTTTACTGTAGAAGGTGTTCAGTTTACAATGGTTTATGTGGAAGGTGGAGATTTCAATATGGGAGCTCAAAGGTTGAAAGATACTAAGCCAAACTATGATGTAGATGCAGAAGGAGGTGAGTCCCCTGTACATAATGTTATTCTATCTAATTACTATATAGGAGAAACCGAAATAACACAAGAATTGTGGCTTGCAGTAATGGGAAAATCTCAAAGTCGTTTTTTTGGAAATCCTCAAAATCCGGCAGAGCGTGTAAGTTGGGAAGATGCTAAAGAGTTTATTACTCGATTAAATGCTAAAACAGGAAAAACATTCCGTTTGCCTACAGAAGCTGAATGGGAATATGCTGCAAGAGGTGGTAATAAAAGTCAAGGATATAAGTATTCGGGAAGCGACAACATCGACGATGTTGCATGGAATTATGAAAATTCTTCATCGAAAACATATCCGGTGAAGACTAAAAAGCCAAACGAATTAGGAATATATGATATGAGTGGCAACGTTGAAGAATGGTGTAATGATTGGAGCGATAATTATAAAGGTCGTGCTCAAGAAAATCCTCAAGGTCCAAAAAGTGGTCAATATAGAACTTTAAGGGGTGGAAGTTATGATGCAAAAGCTCAAAATTGTAGAGTATCTTACAGAACTTGTCATTATCCATCTACTCGTGCGATAAATTTTGGATTTAGATTAGTAATGTCGCAAACATCTAAATAAGATATAGTGTGAAAGATAATAAAGTAGTAATATATAAAAATATGGTAATGAAAAGAATTGTATTGTTTTTAAGTGGTATATTGTTATACTTTATAGGATTTTCTCAAGAAGCTAAGGTTGCTAGTTTTGAGCATAAACCTAATAGTTTGATTGCTGTTCAAGCAAAAGTGTTGGATTTGAATGGAAATTCCTGCGCATTAGTAATAGTGCAAATTCTTGACGATAATCCGACTTTTTCGGGTAATGTCATAAAGTCATATAGGAATGGAAACAATGAGTATTATGTATGGATGTCTGAGAAATCAAGAAATTTGAAAATTACACCGAGTAAAGCATTAGGTCTTACCGTGAAATTTGCTGATTATGGCATTCAAGACTTGAAAGGAAAGTCTGTATATGAATTAAAGATAAATCTTCCGACTTCTACATCTAAAAAAGTAGAAACACAGTATCTTGTTTTAAAATGTGATGTACCAGGTGCTGCAGTATATCTTGATGGTGCTAATTCTAGTGAGCCATTTGAAAATGGTATGTATAAAAAAACATTGCCGTTGGGGAATCATGATTATAAAGTGATAGCTCCAGGGTATAGGGATTATATAGGAAAGATTATGCTTACATCGGCTGGAAGAGAGGAAGTTTCTATAGATTTGAGATCTACTCGTTCTGTAATAACATTTGTAGTAGATGATCCTATGGCTAATATCTATATAAATGATGAATATAAAGGTAGAGGTAAATGGTCTGGTCCATTGTCTGAAGGAAATTATCTTGTAGAAGTAAGGAAAAGAAATTGCAAATCTGTGCAAAAGAATGTAAAGATAGAAGAAGGAACCGAAACTGTAAAATTGGATTCACCTAAACCATACGTTGGTAGCTTGAAGGTGGATTGTAATGTTTTGGATGCAGAGATTATTATTGATGGTGAGTTGTCTGACAAACTTACGCCAGCAATTATTTCGGATATTCCTGTTGGCGATTATTATGTAACTTTGAGAAAAGAAGGATATTCTAATGCTACAACATCTGTATCTATTCATGACGAACAAGAAGCATCAGTATCTTTAACTTTAACTAAGTTGACAGAGAAGGAAATAAAGGAGATTGAGAAATTGAAAATGCAAGATTCTATTTATGAAGCGAAACGAATGAATAGAACTATAGGCGGAAATCAAACTGCAGAAGTGGTTAAAAAAGACACTGCTGTTATTGATTCTGTTTCAGGTGTAGAGAATGTTACAACAAAGAAAAAGAGACGCACAAAAATTTTCTGGACGTTTAATGTAGCTTCGGATTATGTTGATGTACCTACGATAGTGAATGCAAAATTTTTAGCATCTTCTTACGGTATTACATTTGGTATGGTTAAAACTTTGGGATGGTATGTATCTATAATGTCTAATTTTGGCACAATGGGATTATTTGGAGATTCTTATCCTGGCTATGATAATGAAACTACGTTCTTTTCAAGATACGAATTTGATCATACATTGCTTTCAGGTACTGTGGGTTTAATGATTAGACCATTCAAACCATTGGCATTGAAGTTTGGTGCAGGATATGTGTATGATAAATATTTTTATGCAGGAAAGAATGGACAATGGTATCAAGGTGATAATTTGTCTGATTATGAATTTAATGTAGGGCTTCAGCTGTTATTGGGCCATTTTACTTTTTCTGTTGATGCTATTTCTACATTGACGAACTTCGAACAAAATGGATTTGAAAAATTGTCGGGGAGAGTAGGAATTGGTTTTTCATTTTAAATAGGTGTTTAATATATTAATATAGATATTGAATAATATGAATGCAATGAAGCAAGTGTTTAAAGTTTTAGGAGTATTAGCTCTATTGGTATTTTCTTCGTGTGAAAAAGCTGAAGATCCAATAATTCCAGGTGGAGTTATTGTTATAGAAGAAAATGGAATATTAGCGAAGTATAAATTTATGCGTGTTAATGGAAGTCAATTTCAGATGGGTAGCGATAATGGTGACAATGATGAGCGTCCTGTACATCCAGTTGTTTTGTCGGATTACTATATTGGAGAAACAGAGGTTACAGCAAAACTTTGGCATGCTGTAATGGGAGATAATCCAAGCTACTATGGTACTGATTTGGGAAGTGGTGAATATCCTGTTGAAAATGTATCTCGAGATGATGTAGATGAGTTTATCAGAAAATTGAATGATTTATTGCCAGGCTACGGTTTTAGATTGCCCACAGAAGCAGAATGGGAATTTGCAGCTAGAGGAGGTATATACTCTAAAGGATACACATTTTCAGGTCATGAATATTTGGGTTATATTGCATCATACAGCGGTACTACAAATTATATTTCAAGAGTAATAAATGGTAGACAGCCCAATGAGTTAGGAATATATGACATGAGCGGAAATGTATGGGAATGGTGTCAAGATGTTTATAAATCTGATTATTACAGTTCCTCTCCATCGGCTAATCCTGAAAATGAAGATTCATATCCAGGTTGTTCGTATGTAATTAGAGGA
>JAFZEK010000293.1 GCA_017560705.1 Bacteroidales bacterium
CCATTGATGGTTAGTTTTCTTATCGTTTCCATCTGAGCCAAGTATTTAATATCTTGGAACTCTTGAGGTGTTGAGCATAAGAATTTTTCACCGCTTTCTTTTTCATTGCGTGTAAGTCTGTAGGTAAGAGCACGTCGTTTTCCAATATTGGGGTGAGTGCTTGCAGTGTCAGCTTTGTTTTCATCTATCTCTAAGCTGTCTATGTTTTTTAACCAAATGTTTGTAGGTAGCTTGTAATATTGAGTGTTGAAATAAGCAGTGTCAAACGGTATGTTTTGTGAAGCATAGTCGGAATGAAGCAAGATGTCCATCACCTCGTCGCTAATCTTGTTGTAGTAGTTGCTTGGCAAATAGTAGTCTATAAGCCCAATGCTGTCAGCTTCTATTTCCATTTGGTGGCTTCGGTTGTGTTTGTTTATAATCTTTTCAAAGTCGCGTCTGCGTTTTTTTTCAGCTTTAGCATTAATGCTTTCCCATGTGTGGTTGCACACATAATGCACTATCTCGTGGCTTAGGACGTATGCCATCTGAGCTTCATTGTCCAATCGAGCTACCAAACCTAAACTTACGAATATCATACCTTGCCCTGTAGCAAAGGCATTTACGGCAGGGCTTTTATAGGTGTAGAATCGTAGTTCACTGCGTAGTTGTGGGTTGTCTTTCAGTAGAGTGTCTGCTATCTCGTTTATCCATTGAGTTATCTTGTCACCATATAGTATTTGTCCGCCTTGAGCCATCTTGTTTATGGCGTAGCTGCATTCTAACACACCTTCGTTTCTACCGCTTCTGTGTTTGTCGGTGTATTTTCTCATCCTACTTTTGTCTTCTTCGTATAGCTCTTTCACCGTCTTACGCATGTCCATTGGAATGTCGCCTTGACTAAAGATGCCATCATAAGATTTGAAATCTTGTCTTTGCGAATAAGCACACAATGAAATCATACTCATGAATATGAGTAGAAAAGCTTTTTGGGATATTGAACTGAATGCAACTTTCTTCATATTTTTTCGCAAGATTTTTTTTGGTTTATAAATGAGTTCTATATATCTATTTGTAAGCTGTTTTTGTTGTAGGTGCTTTATAAATGTATCCGACAGAGAGGTTAATCGCTGTCGGGTTTTTATCTGTTTTTTTCTATCTATTACTATAATCAACTATGCATTGCAAAAATAGTAATATTTTTTAAATCTGCAAACTTTTGTCCCAATTTTTGTTGGAGATAAATGATAAGTGTTTTATTTGTAGGTTCTTTTGTGAAAGAAATTTGTAGCTTCGTATGTTAAAAAATGAACTTTTATGATTGAGATATGTTGCATTGTTGGATGTTTTTAGGCTTGTTCTTGTCTTTTGGTTTCGTGCTTTGTTGTTTATTCTTTGATAGTGTGAGCTTTGAAGTGTTTATAAACCGTGGTTTGTTATAGTTGTTTTTGCGGTGGATGGTGTGGTATTCTTTTGCTTTATAGTGCTTTGAGGGCTGAAGGTTGGCTTGCTTTCGAGGATGTAGGAAGTGTTGGTTATGGGTGTTTGTAAGTGGTGTTTAACGTTTGTGGATTTTCTTTAACATTGTGCTTCTTCTTCTATGTATATTCGAGAGGTGAGTTATGGGCAATAAAAAAAGCCAAAATCGTAATAACTTTGGCTTTCATCTATTATTTGTTTAGCAAATACTTAGCTGCTTAGTAAGACCTAGCAAACACAACACGACGTTTTGATGGTTTGCCGCTGAA
>JAFZEK010000294.1 GCA_017560705.1 Bacteroidales bacterium
ATTGCAGACTATATCTCCAGTCTTTATCATGAATTGGAAAAGACCGGAGTCTATTCGGACAGTGGTTGCAGAGAACTGGATATTATTCTGAATTATAAGCTGGCGGAAGCGAAAGAGAGACAGATTCAGACAGAGATTTCGGTCATTGTGCCGGAAAACACCACTCCCATGGCGATGAATACGGTATAAGTACATTCGTTTATTATCGTCGTCCTGCTTTTGATTATAAGAAGTTCGATGCTTTAGTGTCTTCCAAATGGGATAAGAGTATCTTAAGAACCAAGGGTGTTTGCTATTTTAGTCAGAATCCTGAGATGTCTTATCTTTTTGAGCAGGCTGGTGTGCAAAAGAATCTTAGAGAAGCTGGTTTATGGCTTTGCACTGCTCCGGAGGAGGAAATAGAAAACATGAAACTGAACGACCCTTCCATAGAACGTGATTGGGACGATGTGTATGGCGACAAAATGCAAAAGATTGTATTCATAGGACAACACATGAATGTGGAAGAGATAAAGAAAATGCTAGATAGCTGTATTGCATAACGTCTTTAGCTTTTCTCTTTCATCGCAATAGCGGATACGCAAAAAGGCAACTTCCTATAATAGATATATAATATTACTATTGGGATGTTGCCTTTTTTGTTGTCTGTCACTTAAAAGTATCTATTTGTTTTGTTCTCTTCTTCTTTTCTTCTTGCTTCTTTTTTCGGCAAAGTTTTCTCCCTTAGCTTTCTTTTTGGGGCTGGCAGCATCTCTGCGGTTTCGTGCTTCTTTGGCAAAAGCCTTGTCGTCTTGCCTGTTGCGTTTGCCACGTCCCTTTTTATCATTTCCTGCTTTCTTTGCATTAGCAGCTTCCACTATCAGTGGTTTTCTCTTATAGGTTTCGCCGTGGAATGCTTCTATTATTTCGTTGGCATACATGCCGTCAACGTCTACGTAGGAGAAGCGTTCCAAGATGTCTATCTTTCCTATTTTTATGTCTTTGTTGTCGCAAGTGTCGTTTATTAAACCTATTAGGCGTTGGGGCAATATCTTGTCTTCATACCCAAGGTTGAAGAATAAGCGTGCCATTCCTACATCGTTGTGTTTTACCTTGCTTTTCTTCTTTTCTATCTTTGCTTTCTCTTCTCGTTCGGCCACATTTAGGTCGGGAGAGTTGCGGTAATACTCCAAAAAGCGGTTGAACTCCACCGATACAAAGCGGCTTATGAGCTCTTTCTTGTCCATCCATTCTAGGCGTTTTACTACTTCGCCTACGAATTTATTGATTTCGTCATAATTTACTTCCACTTTTTCTACCTTGGCTATCATGTTGTAGAACTGCTTTTCGCACACGTCCATACCTGTAGGCACCGACACTTGTTCGAATTTCTTGTTTATTATCTTTTCGATAGCTTTTATCTTATGACGCTCACGAAGGTTTATTATTGCTATGGATATACCTGTCTTGTCGGCACGACCGGTACGACCGCTTCGGTGAGTGTATTGTTCTATTTCGTCGGGGAGGTTGTAGTTTATAACGTGTGTTAGGTCTGATACGTCTAGGCCTCTGGCAGCTACGTCGGTAGCTACAAGCATTTGCAAGTTACGGCAACGGAAACGTTCCATCACATGGTCGCGTTGTGCTTGTGATAAGTCGCCGTGTAGTGCGTCGGCGTTGTAGCCGTCGCGTATAAGTGCCGATGCCACCTCTTGTGTCTCAGAGCGTGTACGGCAGAATATTATAGCATAAATGCTTGGATAGTAATCCGCAATGCGTTTTAGAGCCAAGTATCGGTCTTTGGCTTGCACTAAGTAGTAGCAGTGTCGCACGTTGGCAGAACCCGAATTACGTATCCCTATGGTCACTTCCTGTGGGTTGTGCATATAGTTGGCAGCTATGCGAGCCACCTCATCGGGCATAGTGGCCGAAAAAAGCATAGTGTGTTTGTCTTCCGGAGTTTGGGACAATATGAAGTCCAAATCGTCCTTAAAGCCCATGTCCAGCATCTCGTCGGCTTCGTCGAGCACTGCCCAACGTACGTGCGAAAGGTCTATGTATTTTCTACGCAACAAGTCGTTGATACGTCCGGGAGTTGCCACTATTATCTTAGCACCTTTTTTAAGGGCTTTTCTTTGTAGCTCCACGCTAGCACCGCCATACACTGGTACCACTGTGCACTCTGGTATGTATTTAGCATAATTGCTAAGGTCGTTGGCTATCTGCACACACAGCTCTCTTGTGGGGCTTAGCACCACAGCTTCTGTGTTTTTGTTGCTATAATCCAAGTTTTGGATAGTGGGAATGCCAAATGCGGCAGTCTTTCCCGTACCTGTTTGTGCCAACGCTATTAAGTCGGTTTCTGAATTTAGCAATATTGGCAATACTGCTTCTTGCACGGGCATAGGGCGTTCGAAGCCCAAGTCGGTGATGGCTTGCAATACCTCTGCTCCAACACCTAATTCTGAAAATGTCATAAGTCTAGATTGTATAAAGTTCGTATTTTCACAAAATTGAATCACTAAGCCGATATGTACAATTTTGCTTACACAATACTGATTACCCAATATTTACCCTGCTAAATACTGTCCCGACTATATGATCAATTAAGCCATAAATTATTTGCAAAGATACGAAAAATATTTTAATTATGGGCAACTTCTAAAAATTGCTTTGCAAGTGATTTGTGGAATTTTGCTAGAAAGATTTCTACTTTCTTTTGACCCATCATAGCGGGCTGTGCGACCCCAAAAGAAATATAAATATTTCGGCAAAAACGCAATGTTGCGATTAAGCGAGTAAAGAGCAATGCCTAAGTATTAGCTCTTTCGAGCGATAGCAACATCGACGAAGTTAAAGCACGCAAAAGTTTAAAGAAGAATTCTGCAAAATTCTCAGAACGTGGAATTTTTAGAAGTTGCCTA
>JAFZEK010000295.1 GCA_017560705.1 Bacteroidales bacterium
ATTTCGTGGTAGCTTATTATATTTTTTCCATTCTTGGTTCGGCTTACGTATGTGTGTTCAATACCAAGTTTTTTTAATACAAATCCTACAGCTAACGATGCACCACCTGTTCCTAGTATTAGGGCATGTGTATGCCATGGTTTTAATAGTGGTGTTATTGATGATTCGAAACCAAAACAATCAGTATTATATCCTTTTAATATTGGTTTGTGGGAGTTGTAATCTATCTTAATGACATTTACAGCACCAATTTTTTCAGCCTCGATGCTTAGGCTGTCAAGAAAAGGGATGATTTCTTCTTTATAAGGTACCGTAACATTGAGTCCTAATGGATGTTTTTTTAGTATTAAGTTGAAAAAGTGTTCTTTAAGGTTGGGTATTTCGAATAGGTTGTAAGAGTGATTGGGAAATAGAAGAATGTCACTAAACTTCGTTTCGAAATAGTTTTTCGAAAAAGAATGCGACAAGCTTTTGCCTATAAGACCATATTGTTTCTTCAGCTCCATTAAATTTCGAAATATATTTTGTTGATGTTTTGATTTTCAATAGTTATTTTTACTTTCTCATCGAAAGTACCATCTTCAATTACTGTATTGGCGTTTCTTAGCACTACTTCTTCTAAATTGTCGCAACCATAGAATAAATCTTGGTCAATATAGTTCATATTATATGGTATTATTACTTTCTTCAAATTCTTGCAATTGTAAAACATTGCTTCGTTTAGAAAGTCGACTTTTGCAGGGATGTCCATTTCTATTAAACTTTCGCATCCGCTAAAAGAACATCCGCCATTTTCGGCTTTTGTGCCGATGGTAGTTACAGTAGGTGGGAGCTGTATTTCTTCAAGACTAGAACATTCTGCAAATGCAAATGGTCCTACAGCTTTTAGATGTGAGAATTGGTGGAATGTTATCTTTTTCAGAGAAACGCAATTTTCAAATGCTCCAAATCCAATTTTTGTTACATTCTCTGGAATATCTATTGACTCAAGTTTCGGACAATTAGCAAAAGTGTATTCTTTTATAGCTGTTAGATATTGAGGTAGTGTTATTTTGGATAGGTTTTCGCAATCTGAAAATGCATAACTTTCAATGGTAGATATGTATTCGGATATGTCAAACTCTTCGTAGTCTACAGAGCAGCGTACCAATGTCGTCTGATGATAATCGTAAAGGACATTATTTTCAGCCATGTATTTTTTGTTGTTCTCGTCTACTGTAATGAATCTTAGTGATGCGCATCCTTGGAAAGCTGAAGAGTCTATTTTTTTTGTTTCCAAAGGAATATGTATGCTTTCAAGCACAGAACAATTGGAAAAAGCTTCTTGCGAAATGTTTTTTACGGTTTCAGGAATGTGAATTTCTTTTAAAGATGTACATCCAGAAAGTAAACCTGTGGTTATTTTGTTCAACTCCTTTGGTAGATGAATGGATTCTAAAGAAATGCAATCCAGAAAAGCCCATGAACCTATCTTTTTTATAGAGTCGGGTAAAATTATATCTACAAGACTTCGGCAACCAGAAAATGCTGATGCTGCTATTTCCGATAAGTCGTTATGAAGAACTATATTTTTTAAATTCTTGCAATTGTGAAATGCAAAAGGTCCTATCTTTTTTACATTTTCTGGAACGATGTACTCTTCAATATTTGTAGCTACTTTAACTAGGATGCTTCCTTCTTCTGAAAATAAACTTTTACCGTCTTGGGATGTGGAAAAAAATTCATTGTCTGGAGAAACAGAGAATGATGTATTGATTAATGAGTTGCGAAAAGCACAGCGTGCAAAGATTTGAAACGTAGAAGGTATAATGATTTGAGTAATGCCATAGCACGACCTTAAAGCGTTGTTTGCTAATATTTCAACGCCTTCTGGAATCTCTAGTATACCCTCAAAATCTTCTGGTACACGAGATAATATTTTTCCATGACGTGCGAATTTCAAGCCGAAGAATTGTTCTATATCTTCGTTTTGGTCTAGTTCATCATAGAAATCTTCTTCGTCGATGTTTCTCAATTCTATATCTTCGTCTCTACTCATAATCAGTTTTTTATTTAATCCATGCTTGTTTTTCTTTGCGTGCAAAGATACTATTTTTTTAGCTATTATTGATAGTTTTTTTACTATTCTTTTCTATGTTCCTAGGTTTTCTTTGTCCAATGTATTTATATTCAAAGGTTTTAAAGTTAGAACGGGTATTGTTGATGTCGCCAGAATTTGGTGAGTATAAGATCCTTTTAGTATGTTGCTTAATGACTTTTCTTGCTCGGTCATTATCAAAATCATATCGGATTTACTTTCATAGGCAAAGCTTAATATTGTCTTTGCTAAATTGTTAGTATTCCTATAGATTATTTCGTGTTCAATTTGGTTTGTTACCAAAAAACGACCCACTTGACATGCATATTCTTTTACTTTTTCTACATGATACTCTTCTGATGATGTGAGCAATCCTAAGATATATACAAATGAATTGAATTTTTCCCCAAACCATGCAGCCATAGAGGCTTTTTGCCTTGTGGAGAAAACAAAATCTACAGGGAAAACAAGATGTTTAAAATCTGTAGATGGTTCGTATCCTTGAGGAATGGTAAGTACTGGACAATCTGATTTTTCTGTAATTTTAAACACTGTGGATGAAAGAAATCGTGTTTCTACTCCATTGTGTGCTCTAGAGCCTATGACGATGAGGGCTGCATCTTCAAAATTGGCTTTCTTTATCAAGGCATCATACACTCTTCCAAATGCAATGGAATACACCAATCGCCCATTGGGAAGTAACTGATTGTTCTGAGAAACAATGTTTCTCAGCATTTCGTCCATTCGTTGGCGTATTGTTTCTTTTGCTATTTGAACTGTGTCGTCCAAAGTATCGTCTACCCAAACAATTTCTAATGCACAATTTCCTTTTTCAGCCAATATAAGTGCCATATTTAGTGCTGATTCTGAATTTTC
>JAFZEK010000296.1 GCA_017560705.1 Bacteroidales bacterium
AAGTAGAAATCTTCTCAAGAAAATTCCGTAAATCACTTACAATGCAATTTTTAGAAGTTGCCTTAAAGAATTAGTGAAGACTATTGTTGGAAACGAACAAATGAGAAAAATATTTTGTTTTAGAAGCGAGATGCTTTGATGATTCTATTTGCCCTAGGGCTATGAGGGCTTTTTGTTTGCTTGATGGGACTTGCTGTTTAGTGGCAAGGGTGTAGAAGTGGCTTTTAGATAGAGATATAAGATGAAGATATATAATGTTTTGTGCTAAAAAAAAGATGTGAAACTATGATTGTAGCAGGTGGTACTTTGTGCAGAGCTTGGAGGTTGGGTAAGCGAGGTCGAGAGACTTTTCGGCTGAAGATAAGTGTGTGTGCTATAGTGCTATTGCTAGTAGCTACTGCCGATGTGTTGCCACAAAGTGGTGCATTGGCGGTGAGGCCGATGCTGGATAGCATGGGAAGGAAAAATTATTTCTTGCCGTTGGCAGAGGGTGCTGTGGCTAATGCAATGGTGTGGGCTTTCGACAGATGGGCTCTCAACGCTGATTATGCTAATATATCGGTGCATACGATGAAGCAGAACTTGCAAACGGGGTTTGTTTGGGACAATGATAATATTTCCACCAATATGTTTTTTCATCCTTATAATGGCAGCGTGTACTACACTTTGGCAAGGGCTAATAATTTGAATTATTTTGCCTCCTTGGGCTATGCTGCTGTGGGTAGCCTCACATGGGAGTTCTTGTTGGAGAGAGAACCTCCTTCACTGAATGATTTTTTGGCTACTACAGTGGGTGGCAGTGCTTTGGGCGAGGTGCTTTTTCGCTTATCGGGGGTGGTTAAGGCTTCAACTTTGGAGTGTAAGAATGTGTTGGCGTTTCTCGTTGCGCCAGCTAGTGGCGTGCATTCGTGGCTTTCGCCTTCGCGTGGTCGAGAATCTTGGTTGGGCACTATGCCTTGCTCTTTTACTGCTTCGCTTGCCAATAGGCTTATCTTTGCCGATGGTAAAATGCAGTATTCCTTTGGTTTAGGGCTTGAAGCGGACTATGGTAGCTTTTTTTCTAACTCCAATGCTAAACCCTTCGATGCCTTCGAGTGCAAAACGTTTTTGGCTATATATAATCAGCCTATTATTAGTCAGTTTTCTATTGTGGCATCGCTGTATTCGGAACTGTTGGATGTAGATGCTGATAATAGGAGCGTAGTGTGGGGGCTGTATCAGCATTTTCATTTCATGGATTCTAACCCAATAGCGGAAGGTACTGTGCCATATGAGTTTGCCATACCTGTGGCATGGAGCGTGGGCTATGGTGTGGAGTGGGTGTCTGAGGTTTCGACTTCGTCGGTTATGCTTTTTATGGAAGCTGTGGCTTTGGGGGCTGTGCATTCGGATTATTTTGTGAATATAGATAGGGACTACAATATGGGGCCTGGTGTGGGGGCATTGCTGAAATGGAACAATGTTCGCTCTCGACAATTGGAGCTGAATGCCGACCTATACTATTATATTATATATACGCTGAAGGGTTATCCGAACGAGAACTACCCTTATAGGGGCAACGACCTATATCTGAACTCACAAGGCAATACTTCCATGGCACGCATTGCCATGCTTGATGTTAATGCAAAATACTATGTGAGCAACTACTTGTATGTGTGGGCTCAAATGGGGTTGTACTTTAGGAATACGCATTACAAATATTTTGCCTCTGGTGCTACGACGGCTATGGATTTGCAGTTAGGAGTAGGGTTGAGGCTATGACTTATGTGTGCTGACTATTTGACAAATGAAACGAATGAAGTGTGACATTTTGGCACGAGATGACTGCTGTGGCATGTTTTTTGTTCAGAATGTTTGCGTCTTTAAATGGAGATAAATAACACAACAAATAAAAACAAGACGACAATGAAAGGTAATATTAATGTACAAACGGAAAATATATTTCCGGTAATAAAGAAATTCTTATACTCTGACCACGAAATATTTCTACGCGAATTGGTGTCCAACGCTACCGACGCTACTCAAAAGCTAAAGGCTCTAGTGTCTATGGGACAAGCCAATGTAGAACTTGGCGACCTAACTATCAATGTCAAGATAGAAAAAGGCAAACTTATCATCAGCGACCGCGGTATTGGTATGACCCAAGAAGAAGTGGAAAAATACATAAACCAAATAGCTTTTTCGGGTGCCGAAGATTTCTTGGAGAAATACAAAAACGTTTCCGAAAACCTTATCGGTCATTTCGGACTTGGATTCTACTCCGCTTTTATGGTTGCCGACAAGGTGGAAATAAGAACTAAATCTTACACCGACGCTCCTGCTGTAGAATGGATGTGCGACGGCTCG
>JAFZEK010000297.1 GCA_017560705.1 Bacteroidales bacterium
TAATGTAATGTAATGTAATTGGGGTGAGGGGTTGAGTGGAAATGCTCGTGTGTGAGTTGTGTAATGTAATGTAATTGGGGTGAGGGTGTTTTTTTTGTATTATTTTTGAGGAGTGCCGGAGATTTTCCATGTTTTTCGTATAGTCCATATAATCAGGATTGTAGCTATTGTTGTTGCTGCTATTGTGGCTAGAGGTGTGGTGTCGGAGTGTTTTTTGCAAGGTGCTGATGTAGTGATGTTTGTCACTGTGTCGGAGTGGAGTATTGTCACCGTGTCGGAGGTGGTGGTGTAGTGGTGCGTGGTTTTCAGGGTGGTTATGTACACGGTGTCGTTTCGCTTGGAGGTGTCGGAGGAGGTGGTGCTTAGGGTGTTCTCGTGTAGGTGTCTGATTATCAGTTTGGTGTCTGCTTGGTGGATGGCGGTGGCATGGCGTGGTGTTTTACAACTTGTTGCTAATAGCGTCAGCCACAGTGTTTTGTGTATGTGTCTTTTCATGCTGAATCTGTGTTGTTGTATAGCTCAGTCCTTACGTCGAAGCAGGGGCAATCCTTGTTGGCAAAGTCTCTGTGTCCGTGGATGGCAGCTTTAGGGAAACGCTTTTTCAATTTCTTTACAAGTTCCTCAAGAGCAGAGCGTTGAGCGGTGGTTCGCGTGTCTTTTGGGTTGCCTAGGCAGTCCAGTCCGCCCACGTAGCATATCCCAATGCTGTCGCTGTTGTGTCCGGCGGTGTGAGCCCCCTTTTCGGCTAGCGGTCGGCCAAGCTCCACAGTGCCGTCGAGCAGAATAATGTAGTGGTAGCCTATTTTGCTGAATCCCATAGTTTTGTGCCATCGGTCGATGTCGGCAGCTGTGTAGTTTTTGCCCTCGGCGGTGGCTGTGCAGTGTATTATTATCTTGTTTATTTTCCGCATGTTACCGTTTTTTATATTTATAATCAATGCCCATCAAAGCACCGCTAAACGTAAACACTTCGCCTCCTGCCACAAGCACGCTGTTGTCTATCACGCCTTGCGGCGGAACGAAGAAGCTGACTGTCAATAGTGCTATTCCGAAAATAACTAAAACAGAAGCTGTTATGAGTTGTAGGTTTTTCATGGATGTTTTGAAGATTATAGCCTCTTAAGGAGGTGATGAACATTGTCAGTCTTTTTCCGCCAAAAGAGGCTTGGTTATCACAGTTTTATGGGTTTACGAGAGAGAGAGTTATCCCACAAAGTCTCCGCCGGGGTTGCTGTTGCCACCGCCTTGCGAGTTTTGGTTGCCGTCGCCGTCGTCGTCGGGAAGGCTGTTGTCGGTGCTACCGCTTATCACTTTTTTGTAGAACTTTTTGGTTTTCACGGGGTTGCCGTCGCTGTCGGTTTCTATCACCGTTTCGCCTGCAATGTCGTACACTCCATCAAATTCAAGTTCCACATCTTCTACAGCAGCTTTCAGCGATGTGGACGGAGTGAAGCGAACCTTCAAGGAATCCACCTGATTGACACCGCAATCCTCTGCGTTGGTGGCTGTTATGCCGTTGGATGTGAGGTAGAAGATTCCCAAACCGGGCAGCTCCACGCTGTGTCCGTTCAGCAAAAAGTTTTCGATGCATTGCACGAAAGCCACCACGGCAGCAGTGATGTAGGCTTGCGGCACAAGCGAGTTTTTCATGCAGTAGTTCACAATGTCAGTTTGTCGCATTGTGCTGTAGCGTACAGGACGAAGCACGTAGCCCATGCCACTATTGCCTTTGCCATCGATGTTGTA
>JAFZEK010000298.1 GCA_017560705.1 Bacteroidales bacterium
ATATATTACTAATATAAAACAGTTATCAACTGTTTTATATCCGTTTCCGACTAGGAAAGGAAAAGATGGGCCAAGAGAAAGAATGGGAATCCGAACCTCAGCCGAACCATATCCGAATCTCAGCCCACCGACCCGAATGCATATATAAGGGGGGGGTTTTTGCCAAAAACGGTACTTTTTGACCTAAAGAACTGATTTTTAATCTCCGAAAAATTATTGAAGTATTATTTGACCATTAAACCCCCATTACGGAGCTTATACTCAGCCATTATGCTCAAAGATGGAAAACGGAGAACTAAAGGCAGCTGGGCAGCATAGCGTTTTGCGGACTTACTGAGTAGCAAAGAGTCAGAAGAAATTAACTTTTTTTATTATTCAAATATTGGGACATTTAGGGTTTGAATCATTTTTTTTGAGTAACTTTGCAGTATAAAATAGGAAATAAAAATCCTCGTAAAACTTTAATTAATAGGCACATGCATTATACAATATCTTTTAGAGAAAGCACCGACTGTATAAATGTCGATAGGTCAGAATCACACCTCTTCAAAGAGGGGAATTTAACATCTAACAATGAGGAGTTTTGCTCAAACGAGAGCGAAAAACTCTCAACTTTTGCACCGACGGCAGAAGCACCAACCACCAACTCTAACGGCAAAATCCGTCAGGGCCATTGCAACTATTTTGACGGTGCCAATCTTTTTGATCCTGCAAACCAAAGTAGCCCCAAAATGACCTCGGATTTCCATAAAAAGCTGATTGCAGCTCGCCAAGGCCTGGTAGAGACACCGGAAAGCTTCGTTGCCGCCGAGCAAAAATTGGTTGCCGAAGGTTTTCATAAGGTAGCCTTTAACAACCTGTATATCAACTCAGCGGGCGAAATTCGCAGTCTAACATGCTGCACCGACACAGTGGTGGACTACCAATATCCGACACCGGAAGAAGAGCCCGCACCAGAGCTGCCTTGGCCATGCGACTATCCGAACAATACCTCGTATAGCCGCCGATTCTACTACGATGAGTTTGGCCGCATGAACTACTACAACGCCATCGATTTGCTAGCCATGCACCTGCGTGCGTTGGCCATGCCAAGCGAAAGCAAGCTCAACAAAACCAAGCACATACAGATGGGCAACGGTTTCACCTCCGACGACCTTGGGTGCATAGCCCTGGACCTCTACCGAAGCATGAATCCCGACCCCTTTGCATTGGCTCGCAAAAGGCTGTATCTCATAACGTTCGACCCAAAATCGACCGACAAAGATAACCTGCCAAACAAAAAATATCCCAAATACAGCACCTACACCATAAAGGGCAGAAACGTGGGGCTTTGTCACTTTAGCGACACGGTGATAGAGATTTGCGGAGCTTTGAAAGATTTTGGCATCATAGCCAGCTCCAAAAAAGACATCTGCGAGCTTATTGCCAAAGGCAGCCTGGACAAAAGCACCACCACCGACTCTTCCATCGCCTCCAAAATATCCTCCACCAGCCGACCGCTGCACGCTACAAAACAATTTGACACCGAAATGATTATGCTACTAACCTACACCGTGAATGCTTATTTCTGCACCTCTGGGAAAATATGACGAACCAAACGAGGACTGCCATCTGCCCCCATTGCGATGATTTTCAACCGCCATCGTGATGGTGGCAAAAAATCCTCGGGACAAAAATTTCAACACAAAACACACCAAAAAATAAACACGAAAACTATGACAAAAAAAATAATATACCTAACACCGCACTGATAATCAAAATAATAGAAGATATAAAAGAGTAAAAAAAAATGATACTCAAGAAGAAAAAAAAAGAGCGTTGCCTTTTACAGCAAACGCTCATCTAAATATATTAATGTCAAATAAGATAAGTTTCAATGATTAATTGCAGGATATACCTAACATTTTTTCAATTATGCGGAATTTTTTGTCCAATCTGCCTGGATAGTATTTTAGGAAGTTGTCTTTACCTAAAAGGAACTGATGCACAGTCTCGTATTCGTCATATACGTTGGACTTAGCGGAGTGATATTCAGCATTTTTGGAGAAACGTATTTTAAAGATGAGCTCAGGACGTTCGTGTTTCATACCGGAACAAGCGGAGCAGAACATGGATTCATCGAGGACGACATCGTATCCTAAGGCTTTAATTTGGTTCACCAGGGTACGTATGGAGCGGATGTTACCATTGCTATAGGCAGTAGAAGGTGTTTTGGCACCACACTTAGAACACTCATAATCTTGCTCTTGAGGCGAAGCCACGATATAACACATAGCATGAGACACGATTTTGTATTCGTCGGAATTGGTGTCGAACTCCACGGCAGTCAACTCTTTGAGTCTCTGCACTAAAGAGGCACTATCCACCATGGAAATAGTGTTTTTCAGAGTTTCCTGAGAATTAGAGGACTCAGATGAAGCTACGGGCTTGGCACTTTCGCATCCGCCTGTAAGCGCTACCAATCCGCTCAATGCTGCTATTTTATTAGTTTTTCTTCGCATAAATATTGTTTTTTTTTATCACTACAAGAAAACGTTTAGCAATGTAATATTCAAAGCCTTAACATCTTATCAACGTTTCTTTCTTTGCATACAAAGTTACGTTTTTTTCCGTCATGAAACAAGAAAAATGTGGATTTTTCGACATTTATCGCATAAAACACTATGTATTAATTCATTACACGAAAAAGTGTATTTTCCTGACACACTTTGGGTGAAAAATGAGAAATTTCGAGTTTTTCGGGTGAAAAAAACATGATTTTTGGTAGTTTTGGGTGGAAAAAATTACAATCATAAAGTGCTATATAACAATGAAATAAGAAATAAAATGCAAAAAAAAGCATTTTTTTCTTGGTGGATTCGAAAAATGTCTGTATCTTTGCAACCGTAAATGAGACGGCTCCGTGGCTCAACTGAATAGAGCATCTGACTACGGATCAGAAGGTTACAGGTTTGAATCCTGTC
>JAFZEK010000299.1 GCA_017560705.1 Bacteroidales bacterium
CAATCATTTGCTTCGGTGTATTTTTTATAATTTCTTGTATCTTAAAGTTTCTTGCTTCGTCCACCAATTGCATGCTACCCTTTGGTAAATTCATAGCATCCAAAAGTTCATCAGTTTCCAATTGCACTAAAATATCAGTAAGTGCATTACCTAGTCCTAATATTTTCTTCATGTCTAATATGTTTTTATTCCATCCTTTAATCAGCATATTTTCAATGCTGAAAGACATACTAGATAAGGTAACACATCCTCTATAACAAAAGCATTAAATATTCATCAAGATGCCGATGTCATTCCATCCCCGATGCAGATACACTTACATCGGAGTAGAAAACAGAAAATAATCCCCGAGGAATATGCAACCCTATCTCGTAGTAAATTTACAATATATTACCCAATTGTTCTTTTATCTTCTCTAGTTCATCTTTCATTTCCACCACTAGTCTCTGAATATCGGCATTATTAGCCTTGGAGCCCATAGTGTTTATCTCTCTTCCTATTTCTTGAACTACAAAACCTAGTTTCTTACCCACACATTCTCCTTCATCTATAACCTCATTGAAATAGTCCAAATGTTTTTTAAGTCTCACCTTCTCTTCGGTTATATCTAATTTTTCTAGATAATAGATAAGTTCTTGTGTAAAACGGTTTTCATCCACTTTTACCTCTAGTTCCGAGAAATACTTGTACATCCTTTCTTTGACTTGAGTAATTCTCTCTTCTTCGTAAAGAGGAACTTTGGAAAGTTTTTCTTCTATTAAACCTATACGATAGATGAAATCTTTTTTCAAAATCTCGCCTTCCTCCAATCTGAAATCATCCACAGCACTGATAGCTTTATCAATGTTTTGGAAAATCACATCCAAAACCTCACTATCAAGCTCCTTTATGTCGGGACAAGCCCATACATCAGATAAAGCCAATACTGCCGACAATGTCTCGCTAGGGTTTTGCTGCACGCCCAATACAGACTGAAGTTGTTGGCAATCGGCATAATGCATAGCAGCCACATCAATGTTCATGCGTGAAGTTGGGACAGCTTTATCATTTTCCTCCGTAAGAGTAAAATCTATTTTTCCCCTATTCAAGCGACCAAGCATGGAGCGTATTTCCAAATCCTTCTCTTTATAAAGAATAGGAATTTTAGTATTTATATCAAGTTGTTTACTATTTAAAGTCTTTATTTCTACAGAGTATAGCGTGTTCTCTATTTCAAATTGAACCTTCGCAAAACCAGTCATTGATTTCATAGCTATATGCGTATATGAAGTTTACTTAGTGTTTAATATAGTTTATTTTACAATCATCTCTTTCAACCCTTCTGTGGCAAAAGTTGCATACTCACCATTTTGATCGTATATAAAATAGGCTTCGTATTTAGGATTTTCAGCCAAAAATTCTAATGATTTTTCTAGACCCATAACCATAAAAGCCGTTGCCATAGCGTCTGCTTCCCATGCATCATTAGTCACTACCGAAACACTCAACAAAGTATGACTTACAGGATAGCCTGTGAATGGATTAATAGTGTGAGAATACTTAACGCCGTTGTTTTCATAGTATTTTCTATAATTGCCCGATGTCACTACAGACATATCTTTTAACGCAATCTTTACATCCACCTCTTGTGTACTATATTTATCTTCGGCAGGTCGTTCTATTCCTACAATCCACAAATTGCCATCGGGTTTAACACCACGTGCAACAACTTCGCCTCCAACATCAACCAAATAAGACTCTATACCATTTGAAGCTAAAAAGTTTGCTAGCATATCCACTGAATATCCTTGTGCAATAGCGTTAAAATCCAACTCTATATCAGGATTGCTTTTCACTATAAATCCGCTATCGACAGATATTTTCTTATAGCCGACATACTGCAACAAACTATCCACAGCAATAGAATCCAACGTCGAAGCTTTAGAAAATCCAAAGCCCCAAGCATTGACCAATTTACCTACTGTTATATCAAAATTACCATCTGTAAGTTCCGATATTTGGATAGATTTTTTATACAAATCCACCATCATTGGATTCAATGCCAAAGTCTCATTACTATTTATTTTTCTTATTAAAGAATTTTCTTCCCACAACGAAGCTGTAAGGTCAAAGGCTTTAAGCAACGAATCTACTTGTGCCTGAAAATTTCTATTTTGAGTATCATAATATGTTACAGAATAATAAGTTCCTTGAGCTTTACCTGAAAAATGAATCTTCTTTGGAGTACTCGTAGTAGAATTACAAGCCACTACTAGTATCACCAAAGAAGCTAAACATACTATTCTCAATAATCGTTTTGACATATATCTAAAAAGATTAATCTGTTGTTTGTTGTTTTATCTTTGCCCCAACAATGGAAACTATAGCCACTAAAACGCCATATTCATCCGAAATATTCACAGTGTAAAAACAATTATTCCTACCATTCTTTACACATTGAGCTTCGGCATATAGAATAGTTCCCTTTGTAGAATTGCAAAAAGAAATATTGCCAGAAACTGAAACAGTATCTATAACACAATGGTTAGCAGCCACTGCAAAAGCAAAATCAGCCAAAGTATATAGCACACCACCCATTACAGCACCCATAGCATTCCTATGTTTTTCATCCAAATGAAGCACACATTTAGCATATTGCTCTCCCACATCTTCTATATCTATTCCCGTGGTTTGTGTGGCATACAAATCTTTAGCAAATTGCTTTTTTACAGCCTGTAGCAAATCTGGCATTCTTATAATTATTTACTTATTTTGCTCAAAGTTGGCTATAAGATTCGAAATCTTATTGTACAATGGTTTCGACACTTTAGTCAATGGCAAGCGTAAGTTATTCGAAATAATACCTTTTATTTCCATAGCAGCTTTCACACCTGCAGGATTTCCTTCTTCGAACAAAGCGTTCATGATAGGCAACAATCCATAGTGGATAGGCAAAGCATCTTGAAAATTACCCTTTAAACAGTGATTTACCATCTTAGACATTTCAGCTGGGAAAGCATTGGCTACTACCGAAATTACACCAGAAGCTCCAACTGACATCATAGGCATTGTAAGAGCATCATCACCCGAAAGCACTGAGAAGCTCTTTGGTTTATTGCGTAATATTTCCATCACTTGCCCCATATTACCCGACGCTTCTTTAGTAGCTACTATATTAGAACAATCTTCGGCTATTTGCAAAGTAGTTTCAGCAGTTATATTAGATGCTGTTCTACCTGGTACATTATACATAATAATAGGCACTGGCGACACCTCCGAAATGCTCTTATAGTGCAAATAGATACCACGTTGCTGAGGTTTATTGTAGTAAGGAGAAACGGACAATATACCGCTAATACCGTCAAAGTTTGTATGTTTAATTTTATCTACAATATCAAGAGTATTGTTACCTCCTATTCCTAAAACGATAGGAAGTCTGCCAGCTACAATTTCCAATATATTATCAATAAGAGCATTTCGTTCTTGCTCGCTCATTGTAGCAGCTTCACTAGTGGTTCCCAATGCCACTATATAATCCACTTTAGCTTCAATCAAAAGCTCTATTATATTTTCTAATGTGCCAAATTCTATAGTACCTTGTTTACGAAATGGAGTTATCAACGCCACCCCTGTTCCTGAAAAATTTGTTTTCATTTCGTTCGTTATTTATTGATTAATGTAAGATAATGTATCACTTGCTTCATAAAATCCTCTTCAGACGAATCTGGATTCATTTTTATAAGCACGTCATATATTTTTTGATTTTCAGCTGTATCCAATGCTATTTTTACATCAGCCAATGTTTTGACTGACAAATACGAGGTTACAAAATCTTCTACGTTCGATATATTAATAAGTGTATTATATTTACGTTTGAAGAATGGTTTTAATTTAGATTTCTTTGGTATACCCCAACAATTAAGGTCGCCTTTCTTGCGGATAAGCGTAACCTTCGGATTAGTAATTATAAAATTTAATTTCGTATCCTTCTTATCTATCACCCCAAGCATAAAAACCTTCTTGCCATATTTTTCCAACACCTTTGCAATATTGTTGATAAGGTTCCATCTCTCTTCGGTGGTTACATTGAATATAATTCCAACCTTTTTAATGGAATCAAAATTGTGCATCGTCCTAACTCGCTTTTTTGCGATAAGACGCTTCATTACACGTTTTTGCTTTTTCAACTTTAATCCTTCAAACATATTTTGTTCTTTATTTTACTCTGTTAGAAATTTATTGTAAGCTGCTTTTCCAATGCAAAACTCTTCCTATGATACTCTGTTATACCATTAAGTGCTATTGCATCATAGTGTTTCTTTGTTGGATAGCCTTTGTTTGACTTCCAGTTATAAATTGGATACTTCTCATGCAAAGTCATCATATAATCATCTCTGTACCACTTTGCCAATATCGATGCAGCTGCTATTGATTCATATTTTCCGTCGCCTTTCACTATGCAATGATAATCTATCTTTGCATTGGTTCTAAACCTATTACCGTCAATTAGAAGTAACTCAGGAACCATGGACAACTGCTCTACTGCCATATTCATAGCCAAAAAAGAAGCATTCAAAATATTTATCTTATCTATCTCGTTGTTATCAACAAATGCCACAGCCCACGCTAAAGCATCTTTCTCTATAACATCTTTAAGCTCCGAACGCTGCTTTGAAGTCAACTTCTTAGAGTCGTTTAGAGCCTCATTCTTATAATTCTTGGGCAACACCACTGCTGCTGCACACACTGGACCAGCCAAACAACCTCTTCCAGCCTCATCACATCCTGCTTCTATCTTATCTTCCGTATATTGCGACAACAACATTACTTTCTTTCTCCTTTATAGTTAGTAGGTCGATACCATAATATTAATAACATCCATCTTCAAACGTTCTACCTCTATATCTTTTTATCGAAAATAAATATAGAGTATCACAGAAACTATTAGCAACACGAGAAAAACATCATAAAAAATGAGTTTCCGTTTTTGTCTCAGAATCATAATGGACAAAAAGTAGGAAAATGGAATTGAAAGGAACAATGTCTGGAGAGGAACTATAGTTGTGTATAATGCCAATACTATAGAAATTAAAAATATAGAAAATATTACATACGATTTCTTTCTATATGATATTATATTCTCCGATGAATGTGCCAAGAAGTTCATAAACGAAACAACCAATATGAGTATAAAAAATATCTCCAATACAAAGATGAACCAACTATGAATGCCAACCACCAAATCTATAGTTCCAATACTTTGAGCTGAATAATCCAATAAAACAGTCAATTTATCAGTCATAAAACAATAAACTAGCAGTATAATTTGAGGCAAAGCATAGCCCAAAAATATAATTATCCACTCACGCCAACTATATATCTTGTACACTAAGAACGATATTAGCAAATAGGCTAAAAAATACAACGACACTTGATAAAACAACGAAGCCACCGAAATCATTAAAGCAGCCGAAAACACTTTGTTCGTTGTTTTGTTCATATCGTCGCAATCCAACACATAGTTCAATGATATAAGAATAAATATGCCCGACACCAACATTGGCGATAACGTTTGCGACGGCATAGCTGATGCCATCAAAAGGCACAAAAAAGCCGGCAAAAAATTATTATGTGGTATCAACTTATGCCTATACAGCATATTGTTGAAATAAAAAGCACCAACAAGTACTATTAAGTATGCCAATATAGTAGACAACAAGGGATATGGTGAGAACAAATTATACAAGCTCTCATACAAAAAAGAATTCGTAGTCTCCATGGGCTGAGGATTTATAAAAGCCCCCATCCATAAAACAATGCTCAATACAAACGTAAGAATATATTGACCTATATAATTCGTTCTAAAAAACCTTGTTATCATAATCAATTAGTTATCAAAAGTTTTTTGGTTAGTACATCTGTTTTTGTTTGCATCTTTAGCAAGTACACGCCCTTGGGCAAATGACCTACATTAAGTTCTTTATCCATAGTATTCACCTTCTCTAGCATACACTTTCCATCTATTGAATATAAAGAAATATTCACAAAACCTTCCTCTTTATAATCAATAAAAATCTTATTCTGAGCTGGATTTGGATATATCAAAAAAGATTCAGTTGAAGCAATAGGATTAATAGACACTAACTCCAAAGCTCTCTTTATAGCTTCTCTAGCATCTATCTTACCATGTCCCCAACGCACACTTACCGAATCGGTTAAATCACCAGTTTTGTCATCTGTTCTTGCAGTTTCTATTATTATTTCTTTCACCTGTGCAGGAGTAAGATTAGGATTAGACTGCAAAATAAGAGCCACAACACCCGTTACCGCAGGCGACGACATAGAAGTACCAGACATATTGGAAAAAATATAGCCCTTTCTATTGAAAAACACACTCTTCACAGGCTCATAATACTCTGTAGTAAATGAGCTTATAGAAGAACATATATTCATACCCGGAGCGGAAATATCAGGTTTTGGATTATCTCCCAATATTGGACCATAGCTAGAAAAATAGGCTATAGCTCCTGTTCTGCCGTCGGTTTTGTCGGGTATATGAGCTGCCACTGTAATACAACTACGTGCTGCCGCAGGCTCACTCACTCCATAATATGGATTGCCATCTGTATAGCCTTCTATATTTTTAGAAGACAACACAGTACCCCAATTGCCCGCATGATTTTCCAATTCTACCAAGTTCCAACCATGCAACGTTTGGTTTGTAGCTGTGGCAAAAATATGTAACTTATACTCTGGTTTTATCTTCATTATAGTAACCACCCAACGGGGACGATGACTGTAAAAATCTTCTTCTTCCACACTAATTCTATAAGGAATAGTATCAGCACCCACACACAAGAAAGTATCCAAAATAAAACTTCCCGATGTGGCAAAAAAAGGAGAACGAACCATCTCTATACTAGTGCCTTTAATACCAATTCCTGCCTCAAAAGTAGTGTAAGGCTCACCCCAAAAAGTAATAGATTGCCCTACTCCCGACGAGTGAAAATCTGCCACAGTACGCAATGTATCTATAGTATCTGTAAATGTTTTACTTACGTGAAAACTCACATCACCATTATTTCCAGCACTAGACACAAAGACAACTCCTTGTTCAGAATAAGCATCTATAGCCTGGCTAAGCATAGAGTTACCATCCATACTACCCATGGAATACATGCCCCAACTCATGTTCACAACCAAACGCTTACCAGCATCTTCTGCTTGCTTTTTCATCCATGCAAAAGCATCCAATGCCGCTGCCTCATCAAGCAAAAAAGAAGCGAAAAGATACTGAGCCTCAGGAGCCACCCCCCTATACTTAGTGCCAGCACCACCACCGCCTGCTATGCCCGCCACATGCGAACCATGTGTAGCATAATCATAAAGCCCAGATGTGTCGCATTGTGCAGCTTTAAGTTCTTCTGTAGTTCTATATTCAGTGCCATAATCAAAGCCATCTGGAGCTGGACCAGATAATTTAAATTGGTCCCAAGCTTTGTAGATACGCAATTTTCGGCAAGTTGTATCATAAAAATTAGGGTGAGTATAGTCAAAGCCCCAATCAGTTATACCTATTAGCACATCTTTACCAGTATAAGGCGTGTCAAAACCAACACCCCGCTGAACACTATCTGCACCAGTGTCAAAACGCACCTGATTGCAATTAGGCACAACCTTTCTTGCCACATCATAATGCAACACAGAAGCACAAGCATCTAAAAGGTCCAATTTATCAATAGGTACACGCATGGACACTATTCCTTTCACTTGCGAATTCACTCGTACTCCATTGCATTCCAATTCTGTAGCATCAAAATTTTCCGACACTTTCGCTACAATACTTACATAGGCTACACTTCCTTTGCTAGCCACTGGATATTTGCGAGAAAGAGTAGCCAATGAACTAGTTTTGTGAGGACTAGCCTTTAGTACCTTTAGTTCGTGCTTAAACTCGCGTGCTCGCATTCCTCCCTTATTTTGTGCTTGACAAAGGAATACAAGACTGAAAAACAATATGCTATAAATACACCTCTTCATCCCTAGTTTATATTATTTATTATATAGTAGTCATCGCTCACTTCTTATAAAAATTCATCTCTTCTATGTATCTCAACACTGGCTCCGACACTATATACTTTATTGATTTTCCTTCTTTTATGGCATTACGAATGTAGCTAGACGATATGTCCATCATAGGAGCATTTATCATCTCTATCCCTTTGGATGGCAAGTTTTCCAACTCAGTGTTTTCCATACCACTCTTCGGACGAGGATAGACATATATCTTATAATTGCTCATAATATACTCATAATTACGCCATTTGTGGAAACTACACAAATTATCCGCACCCATTATCAGTGCAAATTCCTTGTTCGGATATTTTTCCGACAAGTGCGTCAGAGTAATTACAGTGTAAGACGGCTTAGGAAGAATGAACTCTTCATCGCAAGCTCTAAACCCATAATTATCATCAATAGCTATTTTCACCATTTGTAGCCTATGATGGTCTGCTAACAGAGTAGTTCTCTCTTTCAACGGATTATGTGGCGAAACTACAAACCACACCTCGCCCATATCCGTATTTTCCAACATGGCATTGGCTATAACCAAATGACCAACATGGATAGGATTGAACGAGCCGAAGAATAGCCCCACCTTCGTTTTCCTATTTGAAGCAGACAACGACATACTACAATGCTGAATATCTACACACTACATTAGTAATATCTGTAGCTAGTAAGAAAATCTATACTCACTAGCACGCCACGTTTAAATGTAAAAAGTTGAGCAAACTCCCCACCAGCTGATTCTATTCTCAACACATTAATGTCGGCAATATAAGTACGAGGAACAGCTCTAAAGAACGCTGAATACACATCTGTTTTCTTTACTCCTACACGTACTTTTTGACGAATAAGAATCTCTGAGTCTGTAATATGACCACCTATTATCTCCATCTTTCCAGTATTCATGCTAGAATAAGTGTCGATAAAACTACCATCTAATCGATGAACTCTTGTAACTGGCACACGCAAAGAATCATTGAAGAAGTTTCTGTAACTCATCTCTCTATACCAATCCATGCGACTTCTGTTTACATACGCATCCACCGAATTGTACTTGCCCAATGGGTAGTGAACATATTCGCTTCTACATATCACTATCATGGTGTCATCAAAAATCTTGATGTCTTTCACCTGATATTCATCTTTAGCATACGATTCCATTCGCAATGAGCGTGCTCTTTGACTTATATTTTGTGCTTCAACACTTACAATACTTAGTATTGACACTAATATAATAGCTACCTTTTTCATATATATATATCTATTTTTTATATTGTATATTATTGTTACTTAATATGAAAGGCATTGTCGCTTGTCTTTTTACAAACAACAATTACCCACTTGTTTCAGCTTGCAAAAATACACAAAAAAATCCATAATCACTAGTTTTTTTCAATTCTAAGCAAAAAAAAATCTATCTATCTATTTTTCAATTCTTTATTTCTACAATATTTTTACCATATTTCTAGGCAAAAAAACGCTCAATATAAAGACAAAAAAAAACATGCGACAAAGAGGAACAAAAAATAAGCGATGAAACCATCATCATGCAGTGTCGACTTTTTCCATATCTCCTAAAGGAATAGCAGAGATACTATTAACAACAATGCTAAATATTCAATATTTTAAGGAGAGTAGATTTAACATGAAGAATGGCATATTTCTCCATTTTTCCACATAGGAATGCAAATATCGCAATCTCGCAGAGTTATCGAAATAATCAACTGATAATCAAGTATAGCATTTTCCTAAAAAAAAACACCGACAATACTCCAAAAAGAGCAAACCTAGGTTCTTTCACGATAAAAATAGCAGTCCTAGGCGATGAAACCCGGGTGTTATCGTGACCTAAGTTTGGCTATCTCGGGATGAAAATCCCTCACTTTACCGATGAAAACACGGCATTTTCGAGTAGAAAGTAAGACATCTCAACTATCCATTTAACTTTTCACGATTTCGTTTAACATATCAACACTACAAACAAGAATAACTCTTACTAAAGATAAACAGAACTATCTCAAGAAAAAAACAGAGCACACAAGCGCTCCTTGAATCAAGAGTCATTTTTGCGAAATATGAGATTGGCTGATGTTACCATAAATAAAAAAAGTTGTATATTTGCATTATCAATTCGGAAATAAAAACCGAATTACTGGGTAATCATTAAACATATTTACAAGTAGTTATACGATATATTAGATAATCTATTATCACTGTTTTTTCCTCAAAATAATAAGAACTAGCTATAGTTTTTTCATTATTTGGCACATAAATGAACGAATAATACGCATCGTTATATTTTCATATAAATCAAAAGATTATACAACTGGTAATAGATATTACTCAAAAAAATAATAAAAACATAGGACACAGCTATAAAATATATGGCAGATACTAGACTACAAAATATTTCTTTTACACTCATTGTAATGAATGACAGGCTCTTTATCTATCTTTTGTAGCGTAAAACTTTGTCCATAAAACATTCGTATTTTTAGTTCTTTGACATATCAGAATCCGTGTTTTTCTTCTACTAAGAAAAACGTATTTTGGAATATTTTCCATCACTATGAGGTAAAAAAATACAGCTGAAAGTTTTCAGCTGTATCCACTATAAAATCAAAAATCAATCTTTTATGTTCAACTCCACAATGTTTTCCACATGGTGAGTATGAGGGAACATGTCCACAGGTTGTATTTTTCCAACCTCATATTTTTCAGCTAGCAATGCCACATCTCTGGCTTGAGTTGCGGGGTTGCAACTTATGTACACTATCTTTCTTGGCAATGCCTTAAGCAACTGATCTATTACCTTTTGATGCATTCCAGCTCTTGGAGGATCTGTTATCACTACATCAGGTTTACCATTTTGAGCTATAAAATCTTCGGTCAGCACATTGGCCATGTCGCCAGCATAGAAAGATGTATTTGTAATATTATTTATTCTCGAATTATCTTTAGCATCCACAATAGCATCTTCCACGTATTCAATACCTACTACTTTCTTACTGTTTCTTGCTACAAAATTGGCTATAGTTCCAGTTCCAGTGTATAAGTCGTAAACGACTTCGTTGCCTGTCAATTCTGCCATTTCAGCCGCCAAACTGTAAAGTCTATAAGCCTGAGCCGAATTGGTTTGGTAGAAAGACTTAGGTCCAATCTTGAATCTCAATGGTTTGTCTTGCTCTTTGAAAGATGGCATTTCTTCCACCACATGGTCTTGACCGTTGTAGGTAAAGGCATCAAGGTCGGTGTAAGAATCATTCATCTTTTGATTAATGATGTATTGCAAAGAAGTTATTTGAGGGAATTTATTCTTAATAAATTCCATGAGAGGCATAAGTTTTTCAGGTTCGTCCTGAGCCACTATAACTACCAACATCCATTGTCCGATGGAAGTATTTCGTATTACGATGTTTCTCAAATATCCAGTATGATTCCTAATGTCATAAAATTCCAAATCATTTTCCAAAGCGTAAGCTTTTATAGCAAGCCTAATTTCATTGGAAAGATTGTCTTGCAAGGCACAATGGTCGATGTTCAATATCTTATCGAACAATCCAGGCACGTGAAAGCCCAACGCATTAGGCAATGGAACAAAATCGGGATTTTTAATATCCTCGGCATTTATCCACGGACGATTGGAAAATGTGTATTCTAACTTATTTCTATAGTAGAATATATTTTCGCTTCCACAAATATCTTGCATATTGGAAATATCTATTTTTCCTAATCTTTCAAGATTATCGGCCACTTGTTTTTGCTTGTATTTCAGCTGTTCGGAATAAATCATATTTTGCCAACGGCATCCACCACAAACGCCAAAATGAGGACATTGTACCTCGGCACGCAAAGGTGAATATTTTTTTATTTCAATGGCACGTCCTTCAGCATAGTTCTTTTTAGTTTTGTACAGCTTAATGTCGCACACATCACCTGGAACAACAAATGGCACAAAAATGACACGTCCATCAATCTTTGCAATAGCATTACCTTCGCTTCCAGCATCGGTAATCTCCACATCGGTAAGTATTATTTCTTGTTTTGGTTTACGCATTTTCATCGTTTATGTGTTATTGAGAATAAAAAAATATTTTGTTTTTAATGACCACAACCTGGCACTATATATGCCAATGCAAAAGCTAAAATTATAAGCAACAGCTTGAGCGGAGAATACTTATTGTTATCATGATCGAAAAGTATACTCACACTCACGTGTAGCAGAATACCCACTACTATACCCATAATAGGCTGCTCCACATTGGCAACATTGACAAGCAAAAAGCGATTGAAAAGAGAGCCTAGAGGTGTCATAATGGCGAAAACAGACAACAACCCAACGGATTTAGACACCGAATAATTATTGTTCATAAACAACGTGATGAGTATCAACGACACTGGGATATTGTGAAGAATAATTCCATACATCAATCCCCAATGTATACTATTGCCATCATTGCCAAAAGTAAGAGGCATACCTTCCATGAAAGCATGCAAGGACAAACCTATAAGCAATCCTGTAATAGGATGAATATGAGTACTATGATGGTCCTGACAACACGAAGCATGATTATGCCCATGTTCTATACCTCTTGTAAGAGTTTCAAGTAAAATTTGAATAAGGAAACCTGCTAACACCCACACTCCTGGCTTTATAATCCCAGCCAACACTGAATGGTTGTGATAGTCGCTACATAAATGACCATGCTCGTGGATATGAGGCAAGAAAAGATGGGGCACGAGTTGCAAAAAGCAAGTTGCAAACAAAAAAGCACCTCCAAAAGTGGTTGTTAGCTCCATAAACCTTGGACTAATCTTCTTCTTGGAGGGCATTAAAACAGCCCAAATTAATATACCTGCCACTATGGCTATATAGCAATAAATGATAGTCATTCTGAATATTTTGTAGATTTATTTTTATTTCCGTGTTCTATTAATTTTTGTATCAATAGATTTCACTTTGCCATCTATTCTGTTGTCGTGTCCTTGCCTTATATCGAAAGTAAGAGTGGAATACACTCTCTTACAATCGGATTCTAAGAGTTTATAACACTCTTTCACCACATCCAATGCCTCATCGAGTGTCTGTGTTTCTATTATAGAACCCATTGCCGTCAGCTGATATCGCACACCCGATTTATCAATAAAATCAATCAAACGAGCAACATAATTACTCACACTTTCCGACTTATCGGTAGGAAACATAGCAAATTCTAGCAATACAGACATCAGATTTACTTATTTATGATAACCGCTTATTGTTGTAATTTGAATTGAATATATGTAATTTTCTTACCCATATCCAAAAACATCTGTTCGTAGAAAGTTCTCACATCTTTCACATCGTCATAAAAATCTGATGCATATAAATCATCTGTATGGAACACCACGGGATATTTTCCTTCAGCGATTACTTCATTGATGGTGTAATCATAAAGCTCGTAAGAATCTGTTTTAAGATGTACGATACTATTATTTTTGGCAATTTTCTTATAGTACGACAAGAAACGTTCGCAAGTCAAACGTTTATTTGGCTTCTTGAGTTGTGGATCTGGGAATGTTATCCATATTTCAGACACTTCATCCGCTGCAAAAAAGTTTTCTATCAACTGTATACGAGTACGAATAAAAGCGACATTTCCCATTTTATCTTCGTTGGAAGTTTTACAACCTCTCCACAGTCTAGCACCTTTTATATCTATTCCAATAAAATTTTTATTTGGATACTTTTTAGCCAAGTTTACAGTGTATTCACCTTTTCCACATCCAAGTTCGAGAACTATAGGGTTATTATTTTTAAAGAAATCCGAGTTCCATTTTCCTTTTAGGGGGAAAGTATTTTGCTGTAAAAATTCATAACTTACCTGAAAAAGATTTGGAAATGTAAGGTTTTCTTCAAAACGCTCTAGTTTATTTTTTCCCATTTACTTATATACTATTAATAATATGTGTCGTTTTCTATTTCAATAAAAAACTGCAAAAGGCACCGAATTATTCCAATGCCTTTTGCAGATGATATATATATTTCAACTAAGCATTGTTACCATTTCTTGATAACCATGTTTTCTTTATTCCAAGTTCTTAGTTGTTTTAGCAATGCCTCAGCACCTGTTCTTGAAGAAGCACTTCCTAAAGATACATAGTAGTGATTTCCATTGCTGATAACGTAAGCATCTGTACCTTTCTTTCTCATTCTAGCAGCCAAACGCACTGCGTTGTCTCTGCTTTTAAAGAAACCAGCTATAACATCAAAACCCTGTTTGCTTCTTACTCTTATATCGGCTGTTGGTGTAGGTTCCGGAACTTTTACAGGAACTACTATAACATCTTTTTCCACTACACCCTCATCTATCAATTCGTTAAGCAAATCTTCCATCACATTATTCTTCTTAATTTCTGATATAATAGTGGTTTTAGCTCTAGAAACACGTTGTTTTTCTAAGTTGTTAGCACAATAATTTCTGATATAGTCATCATAGTTCACGAATTTAGCTGGATGGAATACGTCATCATCAAACAATTGACTCAATCTCATAACAACATATTCGTTCAACTTAGTTGTCATTGCAGCATTTGCAGATGTATAATGTTCTCTCTTTAAGAAGTTGTAAAGTTTAGCTCTCATCATTTCCATAACTTCTTCTCTTACATCCTCTATCTTTCTATCTTTTCCAGAGACTGGAATTAAAGCATAGTCGTAAGTGAATATAGTAGTAACGTCTTGTACATCCGATAATTGTTCTTCAAATACAGTTCCTTCTGTAGCTTCTATAGCCTCGGTTTCTTCAGCTTCTGTATTACCACCGATGAATGGAATTTGAACACCCTTATAGATAATAAAATAATAGAATGCTCCACCACCCAACAATAATATTATAAGTAGTAATACAAGAACTTTTGGGAATTTCTTCTTACGTCCACCCGATACAGTAGTAGAACCATCATTATTATCGTTCGATACTCCTTGTTGAGCTATTGAAGACGAGCTTTCTTCTTCATCGTTATCATCATCTTCTGCTACTTTCTTCATTTCTGCTTCCATAGCGGAAAGTTTGGCTATTTCTTCACCAAACTCCATAGAGAAATGTTTAGCAGCAGCTTCTTCTGGATCCAACTGTCTTGGCTCTACTTCTTGAGTTTCAGTCTCTATTTGTTCACCTGCCATTTCTTCAGTCGAAGCCTCTTCAACCGATTCTGTCATTGGAATATTTTCCATTGATTCATCTACAAGTTCTTCTTCTACTACTGGTTCTTCCTCTTGTTTTTGAGGAATAACAGGATTATCAAATCTTTCAAAAGGACTAACTCTATCAGCAGCTGGCACAAAAGTTGAAATATTCGTCAAAGGCAACAAATGTTTTGTTTCCTTCGAAAAATTCACTTTATCATATAATTTGAAAGAATAACCCGACACTTGATCCAACATCAGTTCTCCTAATCCTGGAAACTCATGCTTGGAAGTAGTCTTCATCTTTTCTGTTAAAGCTACTACATAGTTTTCCCACAACTTTTCGGCTGTAGTTATGCCCACAAACTCTTGCTTTGCAATATAATCAATTATTTGCACATTTCCCTTGAAAAGAGTGGTAAACTCCACCGTTTTTATCGATGGGTAATATGTATTTGTTTCATTATCAAAGCGTGTGGGTATAGTCTTTGGCACAAATGTACCAATACCTTTTATCTCTACACTTTTGCCTTGTTTTAAAAACTCGACTATATAATTTGTTATATTCATTAGTTTATCTATTTTTCAATTTCAACAAATCTTCGGGCGTGTCAATGGCTATGTTTTCAACCATTGTTTCTTCCACTTTTATTCTATAATTATTTTCTATCCAACGCAATTGCTCCAACGATTCAGAGCACTCCAAAGCAGTTTGTGGCAGCCTTACAATTTTTTGCAAAGTTACAGAAGTATAAGCATATATCCCAATATGTTTGTAATATTTTTGCTTACTCAACCACTCACTTTCTTCAATACCACGCATATAGGGCAACGGCAAACGACTAAAATAAATAGCATCTCCATCGTTTTTGCAGATAACTTTTACCACATTGGGCGAGAAAAGCTCTTCTTTCGATGTAATTTGCTTTTTCAACGTTGCTATCTGAGTGTCTTCACTATCAAAGCACTTTATCAAAGTTTCTATCTGACTGTGTTCCACTCGAGGCTCATCGCCTTGTATGTTTATAACAACATCGTATTCTTTTCCGTCTTTTAGCAATGTTTGCACCACCTCTCCACATCTATCAGTACCACTTTTGTGGCTACTTTGAGTCATTACTACATTACCGCCAAAGCCTTTCACACAGGAAAAGATACGCTCATCATCAGTAGCCACTACCACGTCCGAAAGAAATTCTATCCCCTTCACACCATCGTATACACACTGTATCATGGGCTTACCATCTATCAGTGTAAGAGGCTTGCCTGGAAAACGAGTCGAGGCATATCTGGCCGGTATTACTCCCAATACTTTCTTCATATCTTAACCTATATAATACGTGTTAGTTTTATTACAAAATGTTGCGATTTTGGAATCACCACATTCACAATTCTATCCATCATCTTCAACACAGCAAAGCCCATTGCTCGCAGTGCTAATACCATCCTAGAGTACAACAAAAGTTTGTTGCCCACTAGTTTTATTTTCTCTATAGATATCGCTGGCACCTCTGACACTAATGCTTTCATCTTCTCCTCGTCCAAGGAATGCAAATGAGCATTCTTCGGTGTAGGACAATTACAATGTATACAAAGCGAGTACTCTAGCTTTTCTTTATAAGGTGCCGACACTATCAAAACACCATTTGGCTTCAACAATACCGACAATGCCTCTATAAAACCTTTAGGATCCACTGTGTGCTCTATTATTTCAGATGCCACTATGCAATCAAAAGATGAAGCTGCAAACGGCAACGCAAATACATCTGCCACAACACTTGAATGACGCTCGGATGGATACATCTTCACAGCTTTCTCAGCATTAGCTATAGCTATATCCAAAGACACCACACAAGTTTCTTTGCCCATAAAATGCTTGGCAATAAACGCACTACCACAGCCTACATCCAATAGCAACTTTGCTCCTTTGGGTATTTCAGAAATCACTCTGTAGTGTAAAAGCTCAGCATTCACCTTGTAAAGTCTATCTCTTTCTCGATGATAATCAAACACCTCTGCATCCTTGGTGTAATGCTCTACATATTTAAATGTAGTTTCCGACTCGCTGCCTGAGCTTTGCTGTTCTAAGAACACTGGCACATCGTTGAAAATAGGAAATATCACACCATCTTCATCGACCAACTTATCGTTGCCCGACAAAGAAAACGGTTTTCCCGTTTTGGGGTTTCGCAATATTTCCAACATCCAATTATTCATTAAAACAGTCCGTTTATTTCAGCATTTATTTTATCTATTACCAATCCTAAGTCTTCGGCTTTATCAGCAAAGTTCAATTCTTCTATGTTTATAACCAATAGTTTTCCTTTGTTGTATTCCGAAATCCAATTTTCATAACGCTGGTTCAAACTTGTCAAATAGTCCAATCTTATACTATTTTCGTATTCTCTACCGCGTTTTTGTATCTGATTTACCAATGTGGGTACACTACCCTTCAAATATATCAATAAATCAGGTGCTTGTATGAACGACGACAACAACTCGAATATAGCCAAATAGTTTTCGTAGTCGCGAGTGTTCATAAGTCCCATAGCATGCAAGTTTGGAGCAAAAATATAAGCATCCTCGTAGATTGTTCTATCTTGAACAATGTTGCCACAAGACTTTTTGATGTCTATTATCTGTTGAAAACGAGTATGCAAAAAGTATATTTGCAAATTAAAGGACCAACGCCTCATATCTTCATAAAAACTATTGATATAAGGATTGTTCGCATTATTCTCATAAACAGCTTCGTATCCCAAATGCTTAGATAACAAACCTGTCAATGTTGTTTTGCCTGACCCTATGTTGCCTGCTATAGCTATATGCATA
>JAFZEK010000300.1 GCA_017560705.1 Bacteroidales bacterium
GAACCACCTGAAAGGCGTGAGTATGAAAACGGGCTATGTATTGGATGTATTTTATAAAGGTGGAGGAGGTGGCGGCATGGCTCACTTTTATTGTAGAAAAGCTGATGAACGAAAACACAGAAAGAATCCGCCATTGGAAAAGTTTGAAAACGTATTGGATTATATGAATGTGGAGTTTACTCCCGAAGGCATTTGGAGTGCATTCCAATTAGAAGTCTCGAACAGATATTTATATAAATTTTGGCATGCTTATTACAGCGAATCGTGGTTAGTGTTCTCAAAAGATGAGGCAATATCAAGCTTTTATGTGGGGAGAAATAAAGTGGCTCAAGAACTGATAAACAAGTTGGAAGAATTGCTTCCAATCAAAAATAAAGTAGAGGTAACAAGCGATAGCACTGCCGAACTAACAGCCTATTTTTGGAATGATTGGTTGGGATTGGTAGAAGAGAAGGTTCAAGTGCAACGAAAAGGTACATCTGTGAAATTTATATTCACACAAGAAGAATATGAGTCAAAAGATATGACAGGCAATGTGTTGGTACCTTATCATTGTGGAGTGATATTTGAATAGGGACGGTAGGTTATTATTAAAGGCAACTTCTAAAAAATCCACGTTTCGGATAAACAAAAGAGTGTTCTTTGAAACTTTTACGTGCGTTGACTTTGTCGATGTTGCTATCGATCGAAAGAGCTAATGCTTAGGCATTGTTCTTTACTCGCTTAATCGCAACGTTGCGTTTTTTTTCTTGGAATCTTTCTATTTCTTTTTCAATTGTATAGCCCGCTATGCATTGCAAAGACGCACCTCGGTACGTCTCTAGAAAAATCCGTAAATCACTTGCAAAGCAATTTTTCGAAGTTGCCTAAAGGTAGTTCCTAGGTGCTGCGAATTATATAAAATAATACTAGATGGCTTCGAAATGTGGAGTTTTTAGAAGGGATATTAGCCGTATCTCATATATGTAAAAAATAGAGAGGTTTTATGTTTTTAGAAACCTCTCTATCTTCTATATATACTAGTGTTGTTTTATAAATCTATTTTAAGTTTCAAGCTCCACACACGTCCGAATGAATAGAATACTTGTACATCATCGGGATTAACTTCAATGATTTCTGTTCCAACATTGGTTGGATTCCATGCTTTTTCTATATTGTAAGAGTTTAGAACATTGTTTATTGTTGCAAACAAAGTCATATTTGTTTTTCCAATTTTGAAGTTGTATGACATTCTGAAATCTAAATATCCGTATGTTGGTATTTTCCAAGGTTGTGATAATTTCATTTCTTTTCCGAGCGAAAGGTTGCCTCCAGAAAACGAGTAGTAGGCATAATTTCTATCGTATAGAGTATAATTAAATCCTATTCTTGTTTTGTCGAAAGGTATAAAGCATATATCGAAATATGCTGTTGTTTGTGCCGAACCTCCCACATTTATACCTTTCGTATCAATGATTGCGTATGCATGATTGTCGGCTCCGGGTGTGGTTGTTTCACCTTCGGGTGTAAGTGCATTGCCATATACGTCGTATGCCCAGCCTTTTACATCGCTACTATTCCATTTCCAATCGCCTAGTGAAAGCATGGTACTTAATTCTAACCAATTACATGGCTTGGATTTAATGTCGAGCTCTACTCCAATGTGTCGTGCATTGACTCCGAGCATGTTCATATAATAATATTCGC
>JAFZEK010000301.1 GCA_017560705.1 Bacteroidales bacterium
CAATCGTTGGATAAATTTGAAAGCAGCGTAAAACCTGGTGGTGTATTGCTTTACGACCCCAATGGTATTACTAATCCTCCTACTCGTAAAGATATCAATATCTACAAAGTTGCTGCAGCTGAAAAAGCTTCAGAACTTGGTATGGCCAAAGTTTTCAATATGATTATCCTTGGTGCTTTCTTAAAGGTTAAACCTGTGGTAACTGAAGAATTCATCGAAAAAGGTTTGCAAAAATCTCTTCCTGAACGTCACCACAAGTTAATCCCTGAAAACTTGAAAGCTGTTCAAGCTGGTAAAGAACTTGTAGAAGCTGTTCAAACTGTATAATATCAGTTTGATATAGTTTTAACACATACGAGAAGTCGGGGATTTAAACTTCCCCGGCTTCTTTTTTATCTTTATATGCTACTTCTAAAAATTGCTTTGCTAGTGATTTGTGGAATTTTGCTAGAAAGATTTCTACTTTCTTTTGACTCATCATAGCGGGCTATGCTACCCCAAAAGAAATAGAAAGATTCCAAGAAAAAACGCAACGTTGCGATTAAGCGAGTAAAGAGCAATGCCTAAGCATTAGCTCTTTCGAGTGATAGCAACATCGACGAAGTCAAAGCACGCAAAAGTTTCAAAGAACAGTCTTTTGTTTATCCGAAACGTGGAATTTTTAGAAGTTGCCTATAATCATTGACTTATATCTTCACTCGATACAACTATATTACCATTTGCCTACTTGGCTATTACTTAGGATACTACAATATATTTTATCTATTTTACAATCCTCACATAACAAATAAACCATTTACACGTTTCCTTTAGGTAATAAAAATATTCTACGTATGGACAAAGAAGTTATTTTGTGGGCCGACGATGAGATAGACCTACTAAAGCCACACATAATGTTTTTGGAAGAAAAAGGCTACAGCGTAATAGCAGTAGCTAGCGGCGATGAAGCACTTGATGAGCTTGCTAGATGCCAAGTGGACATCGTGTTCCTTGATGAGAACATGCCTGGACTAAGTGGTATTGACACTCTGACTATAATAAAAAACAAACACCCTATGCTACCCGTTATCATGATAACCAAGAGCGAGGAAGAACACATAATGGAAGAAGCATTGGGCGGAAAAATATCTGACTATCTTATAAAACCCGTAAAGCCAAACCAAATACTGCTTACGGTGAAAAAACATATTGAAGGTAAACGATTGGTAAGCCAAAAATCCACACAGTCGTATCAGCAGAATTTTAGAGAGATAAGTATGCAGCTTATGAACGACATGGATGCCAACGAATGGACCGAGCTATATAAGAAATTAGTGTATTGGGATTTGGAGCTATCCAACACCTCCGATGAGAACATTCACGACATATTCTCTTCGCAAAAAGCTGAAGCTAATAGGTTGTTCTGTCGTTTCTACGAATCTAATTACGAAGACTGGCTCAACGGCAAAAAGGAGAAGCCCCTCATATCGCCTACTATCCTCAAGGAGAAAATGTTTCCCTTGCTGAACGACGACGCACCTACATTTCTGATAGTGATAGACAACCTGCGTTTCGACCAATGGAAGTTTATGCAACCTATTATAGAACAGTATCTATACACTACCGAAGAGAATATATACTATAGTATATTACCTACCACTACGCAGTATGCTAGGAACTCTATGTTTTCGGGGCTTATGCCAGCCGAGATACAGAAAAAATATCCAGCATATTGGATAAACGAAGACAAAGAGGGACATAAAAACCAATATGAAAGTGAGCTGCTTGGCGAATATCTAAAGAGATATGGCTTATCTATCAAGCACACATATAATAAGGTACTCAATGCCCAATTTGGTAAAAAGCTCATAGATTCCATTCCTAAGATGATGAACAACAAGTTGAATGTCATTGTCTACAATTTCATCGACATGTTGTCCCATGCTAGGACAGAGCTAGATATAGTAAGAGAACTAGCTGAAAACGAGAAAGCGTATAGGTCGTTGACATTGTCGTGGCTTGAGCATTCTCCGCTTTTGGAGATGATTAAGTGTTTATCCGAAAAGAAAGTAAACATAATCATAACCACCGACCATGGCTCTGTGAAGATAAACAACCCTGTAAAAGTGAAGGGCGACAAAGATATATCCGTAAACCTTAGATATAAGGTTGGTAGACTATTGGACTACAATCCAAAGCAAGTGTATGAGGTAAAAGATGCTAATAAAATCTTCTTGCCAAAACTCTACGTCACTTCACCATATATCTTTGCTCACAACAACGACTTTTTCGCATACCCCAACAACTACAACCAATATGTGTCGTATTATATGAATACCTTCCAACACGGAGGCATTTCTATGGAAGAAAACCTAATACCGTTTATCATATTGAAAAACAAATAGAGAGAAATAAACGGTTAGTTTGCATCTCTCATTTAAACCACAAAGCATAATGATAATTGAATTGTCTTGCGTTGGGAAAATAGTTTTACGCTAGGCAACTTCTAAAAATTGCTTTTCAAGTGATTTGTGGAATTTTTAGAAGTTGCCTAAATATATAAGAGGTATAGGGGGATGGATACACCTCTTATATATTATCGTTTTTTGAAGGGTTGATGATTTAGTAACATTGAAATTCATAAAGAACATCGCTGAATGAGCATTGTTTTAGGTCGTTGCTGTTGATGAATATCCTCATAGAACCGCAGTCGCCCCATATTGTCAAATAGCCGTCATCTAGGTTATCTTCTTCGGTGCTTGCTAGTGTTGGAATTTGAAGTAGCAAGGTGTCGTATTTGCTGTTGTCATCGCGTTCGTCACATTGTTCAAAGGCAGGAAAACCAAGCATTTGGAAATTAAATTCTTCGGGTCCATTGTACATTGGGTTGATGTCGAATAGTCCTGGACCAATTTTATGGGCAAACTCTTGAGGCATGTCTTTCATCAGATATTCGTCTGCGTTGAAGAATGGGTCGGTAATATCATCGTTATATAGCTTTTTTGCAGCGGCAACGAAAAGAGAGTCAAACTTTTTGCAGCTTAGATTTATGCACGATTCGTCGATTTCTACATTTAAAGCACATTCTTTTTTTACAGGAGTGTAATCCTCAAGTTCTTCGCATGTAGGGTATTGAGACACTGTGTTTGGGTCTAAATTGTAGTTTACTTCGTTGTGATACACTACGCGGTAGTTGGTTTGTAGGTTGGGTGTGTCGTAGTTGCAACCATAGCCGTCGCATATTATTTCTTCGTCGGAAGAGATGAAAAATTGTATCATACCTTTGCTAGGCAGAGGTTGTAGCTGAGGGCATTGCTCCATGTTTAGTTGTATAACTAGTACCATTGGTAAACCTTTTTCGTCGGTAGGATAGGGCATAGCAGTGTTCCAATAAGGTTTTCCACCAAGTTTACTATCGAAAATGCTGGGTTGTTTTTCTCGGTTTATAGAGAAACGCAAGCATTGTTGTGGTGGGCATTGTCTCTTTATTTCATCTGATATGTTGTCGGCTTTTTCAAAAGCGTTGCCAATTAGTTTTGATATTTCTTCTTTGCTTAATTCCATAATTCTATAATTATTTAATGGTTTTACGATGTGTTTTCTGTATGTGTTTGGTAGTGCATAGAGTGTTGCTTTTAAGGTATTTGAGAGCTAGTGAAGCAAGACATTTAAAACACTACGCAGTCGCAAAGGTACAAAAAAAACTCGAAATATCAAATAATGGTAGAATTATTTGGTGCGTATAACTTTGATAATTAGCGAAAAAGTTGTACCTTTACAAATTAAAATTAGAAGAGATGAAAAATTGTATCATACCTTTGCTAGGCAGA
>JAFZEK010000302.1 GCA_017560705.1 Bacteroidales bacterium
ACCTATCTTACATTCTGTTTTTTTGTTGCTGTCAAAATTCATAGCTCCTTTATAATCTTGCATTTTCACATCAGCTGCACCACCGTTTCATTTTTATTTCGTATATTTGCAAAACAAATTCAAATGTTGCGTGTGGCATATAAAGTATTATGCACGAGCAGCAAAACAACAAAACATTCGAAAAACAACGCAGAAAACACATACTATTATATGAACAAAACCATCACTATCAACTGCAAAAGTCAAAATGAATTGCCCGAAATAGCAGCTTCGTTATTAGAAACATTCTCCGAAGAACACTTCTTTGCATTTTTTGGTAATATGGGTGTCGGGAAAACAACATTAATAAAAGAAATGTGTTTATACCTCGGAGTTGCCGACAATGTGTGTAGCCCAACGTTTTCCATTGTCAATGAATATATGAGCAGCAATGGATTGCCTATATATCATTTTGATTTCTACAGGCTGAAGAACTTGGAAGAAACCTACGACATTGGCTACGAAGAATACTTCTTTAGTGGCAACTATTGCTTTACCGAATGGACAGAAAAAGTGGAATCGCTATTGCCCGAATCATACGTGCGGATAGACATAAGCGAAGAAACTGACGGCACTAGAAAACTAGTGGCAAAACAAATAATACTGTAAAGTCCATTGCTGAGCCGGTAAATTGAAAAATAAATTTGACGATATTATTTATTTTTCGTATCTTTGTGCAGTCTAAACAAATGTTTTACAACTAAAATATACAAATAGATGTCTGATAGTCTTGTTATTACTCCAACTTATAATGAAAAAGAAAATATTGAGAAAATCATTAGAAAAGTTTTCTCATTGCCTAAAGAATTCGATATATTGATAGTGGAAGACAACTCTCCTGATGGCACAGCCGACATAGTGAAAAGGCTAATGCAAGAGTTTCCCAACCGCTTGTTCATCAAAGAACGCAAAGGCAAACTAGGGTTAGGTACTGCCTATCTTGATGGTTTCCGTTGGGCGTTGGAACACGACTACCAATACGTCTTTGAAATGGATGCTGACTTCTCTCATAACCCCGATGATTTGGAACGCCTCTACGAAGCTTGTGCTTCGGGAAAAGGTGATGTGGCTGTAGGCTCAAGATATGTAGACGGAAAAATTAGCGTAGTAAACTGGCCTATAATGAGACTGCTAATGTCTTATTATGCTTCTACCTATGTGCGTTTTGTGACTGGAATGAAAGTATTCGATGCCACAGCAGGCTTCGTGTGCTACACTCGCCGTGTGCTAGAAAAAATGAAATTCGACAAAGTACAGTTCATTGGATATGCTTTCCAGATAGAAATGAAATACACCGCCACCAAATTGGGCTACAAAATTCATGAAGTTCCTATTATTTTTACCGACAGAGTGTTGGGAACCTCAAAAATGAGTATGAAAATATTCAAAGAAGCATTTTTTGGAGTGTTCTCATTAAAGTTCCGCAACTGGAAAAAATACTAATACATCTATCTGGAAAAAAACAGTAGATAAGATTATATAGAAAAACCAACCCTAGTCTAATAATATAGAAAGGGTTGGTTAAAAATATAAACTATATAGGTAATTAGTTGAAATGCTATTTTGGGCAATAACAATTCGAACGAAGATAACACACAATATGCATAATTGAAATATTCCACGTTCTAGGAAATTGAATTGATTACAGAAAAACTTTTGTGTGGTTGACTTCGTCGATGTTGCTATCGCTCGAAAGAGCTAATGCTTATGCATTGCTCTTTACTCGCTTAATCGCAACGTTTACGTTTTTTACCGAAATCTTTCTATTTCTTTTGGGGTCGCATAGCTCGCTATGATGGGTCAAAAGAAACTAGAAATCTGTCTAGTAAAAATTCGCAAATCACTTGCAAAGCAATTTTTAGAAGTTGCCTTATATCAATAGCTTTCTTATATAGTTGTTCTTTTTTATTTTGTCTAATTTCTATAAACTATCTTACAAGAGATTTGTGCGATTTGGATTTTATCAAAGTCGCTAATGCGAATATTGTTTTTACTTGCATATTCCGAATTTCTATAGAAAAATTTTCTTTTTCAATAGCATAAGGGGGTACACTATTGAAAAAGAAATATGCTAATAGTACTATATATATTGTACAGAGGCAATTATATTAGAGTGTGATTTTTTTAGGATATGTCTAAATTATTGAATAAGGGATAGATGTATTTCTATAGCACTTTGGTCAAATGTAATATTGCTTATATGTGCTATTTTGAATACTTTTTCAAATCCTTTTAATTGGCTGAAATCTATGCTTATTTTCTTTGAATTAGTATTGATTCTTATTCCATTTGGAATTTTTTCTTTCAAAAATGTTACCAACTTTGAAATAAAGAATGCGGATGTAGTACTACAATCATACGATATAAATACTATGTTGTTTGTAGTAATATCATCTATGTGGAATTTTACCCATGCT
>JAFZEK010000303.1 GCA_017560705.1 Bacteroidales bacterium
CTACACAAACGGCGGAAGAATCTGTGGCTCTTGACAAGAGCGACAAGAAGAAAACCGTAGAAAAGGAAACTCCTCCTAAGGAAGTGAAAAAAGAAGAGGTGAAGAAAGAGCCGGAAATAAACAAGAAAGCTCTGTTCCCAGGCAAAGCCAAAAAGAAATCGACAGCAGAAGGCGAAGGTAGCCAAGGCATAGCAGGCGGAGAAGGCAACCAAGGAAAAGCAGGTGGCAACCCCGACTCTAAACGATACGACGGCGAACCGGGAAAAGGTGGAATGGGATACTCCCTAAGCGGACGTAGTGCTGCTGCACTACCTAAACCTAACTACGACTCCAACAAAGAAGGAAAAGTAGTAGTAAAAATATGGGTAGACCGAAACGGAAAAGTAGTGAGAGCTGAACCAGGCGTAAAGGGTTCTACAACAACAGATGCCTCGCTGATGAAAAGAGCCAAAGATGCTGCTATGCAATCTAGCTTCACCCCTAATGCCGATGCTCCGGAACAACAAGTGGGAACTATAACCTACTACTTCCGAAAGTATAACTAACAGAAAAACAAAAACTATTAATATTAAGGACAAAAGGATAGAGTAAAATCTATCCTTTTTTTTTATTCCGTTGCAAGTTTTAGGTGACTAATGGTACATAATGATAGAAAACTTGAACAATAATAATGGAGCGAGAGATAATAGAAGACATACTAAACGGAGAAACACACAAGTTTGCCAAGCTAGTGGATAAATACCAACAGCAAGTAGCCAACCTATGCTACAAGCTAGGTGGCGACGCTATCGACGTGGAAGATGCTACGCAAACAGTGTTCGTAGAACTATATGCTTCGTTAGCGAGATTCAAGTTTCAAGCAAAACTCAGCACGTTCATTTACAGCATAGCCTTCAACGTAGTGTCCAAAACAATACGCAAAAACAAACGATATGTGAGGCTAGAACCCGAAAAGGAATACGACAACATGACCGAAAGTGCTGTGGACAAAGAGATAATAAGAAAAGAAAAAATAGATGAACTACACAAGGCCATAGATAAGCTAAAATACGAACAGCGAGTGGCACTTACACTACACTGCTTCGAAGATTTATCTTACAAAGAAATAGCAAGCATAATGAATGCAAGCTTGCCAAAAGTGGAATCGCTGATATTTAGAGCGAAAAATAATTTAAAGAAAATGCTGATAGAACAAAATTCCTAAATAGACGAGAGTATGAGATGCGAAGACTTTTTGAAAGAATGGACAGCTAGCGATGAGCTGTCGGGAAAAGCCATAGAGCACCTAGCTACATGCAAACAATGCCAAGAAAAAACTGAAATGTATAATTCCATCCTTGCTGAAATAAAGGAAAAGAAATATACAAAAGAGGTAAATGTAGCCGACAAAGTGATGACTACTATCCTCTTTGGCAAAAAGAAAAACACTAAAAAACTAAAACTGACAATAACATCCTTAAGCATGGCAGCATCCATTTTGTTGCTACTACTGACAGGAAAAAGTATTGCCTATAGCAACAACATAAACTCCGAAAACGAGATAATAGCAGAAATGTTTGCCGACGTTTATGGCAACGATATGTCTATAACTTCCGACGACTACGGCTACTCGGACATGGTGGATTATCTTGTATACTATTTGGATGAAGAATATATATATAACGAATAAATACTATTGATTATGAAAACAAAAATTCTAATATTTGCTCTAGCGATAAGCAGTATCATAGCTGCCTCAAATACCTTGCTTGCCCAACACGGACCTAAGCACAATTTCAAATGGCTGCCACGCGAAGTGATTGTAAAAAAAATATTGGACGACCTAAGCACCGACCAAAGAAACACCCTTGTGCAAATGTCCAAAGAAAACAGAGAACGCATGGACAAATACAGAAAAGAGCTAAAATCATTGAACGACAGTATAATGATGCTAAGAAAAAAAGACGGCAACAACTCGGAAATTCTTTTTCCATTAGTAGATAGGTTATACAAACTAGAAGCTGAAAAAGACAAGAGCCTATACTTATATGAACTAAAAATAGACTCCATACTCACCGCTGAACAAAAAATAAAAATAGATGAGTACGAAGAAAAAATGAGGCAAGATATAAAAGAACATGCTGATAAAATGAAAAAGAAATGTGAAAACAAAAAGCACAAAAAACCTCATAAATGTATGGAAAACAATGCTGAAAACAACAAATAAAAGCATTAAAGACTAAGACATAAGCATACTTTAAACATACTCTTTGTGATAAGCGATAAAAGTTGTAAAAAACTTTTGTCGCTTTTTTTGTTCCCTATAGGCCAGGTTCTACGAATTGGCTAAAAAGAATTTAGCAAGTTAGGAAAAGGATGTTTACACATTTATTAGTACTTTTGCAGTGAAAATCATCATAAGATAACATGACACAAAAAATTGAAACAGAGAAGTTTTATCAAGAGAAGGTGAACCAAGCA
>JAFZEK010000304.1 GCA_017560705.1 Bacteroidales bacterium
ATTCGTGTTGCAATGGTACAACTTATTTCTAAACTACCAAAGGTTTTTAACGTTATAATTTCATCGGCAAAATAATTCACTATGAATTAATCATTTGTAACCCTAGAGTTGTTTACCTACTCATATATTGCAATTCTTTATAAACAGTTGTGTTTCGTAATCCAAAATCTAGTATTTGGCTAATAAAACTATTTACGTATAAATGATTGATACTATAGAAATGTTTTGGGGTGGTGCTATTTCTTGTTGCAGCCATGTAGGGGGAAAAAGGTTTTCTTACATACCGGAAAAGGTTTTCCTACTAGGTAGAAAAAGTTTTTATATCCGCTATAAAAGTATATTTCAAGGCTTGGTTTTTTAAATTCAAGGCTTGAAATATTAAAACCAAATCTTGAAATATTAAATTCAAGCCTTGAAATAAACTTTTCTTCTACGAGTAACGAATTTAAAGTACATATTGGAAAAACTTTTCTTCCGGGGAAGAAAATATTTTTTGATACTAGATGAAATAAGCGATGTAGAGAATTAGCAGTTGTTTTTTGTGCAATTTCTTTGTGCGATAAAAAATGTGGAAAAGATTTGTTTGAATGAAATAAAATGTGTAACTTTGCATTCTAATTAAAATAATAGATATAACAACAATCACTTAAAAGACAATTAATTATGCCTGCAAGAATTAGATTACAACGTCATGGTAAAAAGAATCAACCTTTTTATCATATAGTAGTAGCGGATGGTCGTGCACCTCGAGATGGAAAATTCATTGAAAAAATAGGCACGTACAATCCTATGACAAACCCTGCACAAATAGCTATTAACTTAGACCGTGCAGTTACTTGGTTGAAAAACGGTGCTCAACCAAGCGAAACAGCCAGAAGGATTTTATCTTACAAGGGTGTTTTGTTGAAAAGACACTTGCAAATTGGTGTTGAAAAGGGAGCTATTTCTCAAGAACAAGCTGACGTAAAATTCAACCAATGGTTGCAAGAGAAAGAAAACAAAATAGCAAACAAACGTAGCTCTTTGGAAAACGAAGCTCGTTCTAACAAGAAAGCTCGTTTAGAAGCAGAACAAAAAGCTAACGAAGCTAAAGCTGCTGCTATTGCTGCAAAGAAAAGTGCTGCTGAAGCAGAAAATGCTACAGAAGAAACTGCTAGCGAAGAAGCTCCAGCTCAAGAATAGTATTTCTTTTTGCAAAATAAAAGAGCGATTACTTCTCGGAAGTAGTCGCTCTTTTTTCATTTATATGGCATCCCTATTACCTATTAACCCTTGGTTGTAGATGACTAAACGAAAAACATCGAATGCCTCTATCAGGTCTACACCCTATACATTGCTACTTAACTATAGCTATTTTCTCAGCACTCTTTAATTTTCCGATTCTTATTCTTTCTTCATCTGTTTATATCGACTTTAGTGTCAAGTTTTTCCAGCATAAAGCTACCCCTACCTCCTATTTTTTATTTTATTGCCTTGCAAAAGCCAATCGATTTCTTCTTGAATAGCTTTTTCTATAGGAGTTTCCGGCATATTGAGTTCGCATTTTGCTTTTTGGTTTGAGTAATACTCTTTTACACATAACTGTTTGGTGTTCATTGTGCACACTTGGGTCTTTATTCCCATAGCACGCAATCCATTGCCTATAGTCCCAATAGCATTGATCAGCCAATTTGGTATTGTAATAAGCAATTGCTTGTATCCACACACTTTAGCTTGCAGCTTATAGAAATCTTTCAGTGTCATATTGACAGCCGCAGCAATATAGCGTTCACCATTCTTGCCACACTCTAAAGCAGCTACTACGGCAGTAGCCACATCTGCAACACTTACAAAGGCTTTACCTCCTTTAGGCGTTGCCATTATTGGCTTTTTATATGCAGCTAACAGCAGTTGGCCCGAGCTAGGCTTGGTGTCATAGGCTCCTAGCATAAATCCCGGGTTTATCACAACGACATTCATACCATTCTCTTGCTTAGTAGCTTGAAAAAACTTTTTTTCTGCAATCAGTTTAGTTTGTGCATAAAAAGAATGCGTGAAAGGATACTGTATTGGTTGCTGCTCGGTGGCATAGTTATCCTTAGAGCCATAGCCGATGGTGTTCAGCGTACTTATGTAGACAATTCGTCTGATGCCTAAAAGATTGGCTACATTCAGCACTATTTCGGAGCCTTTCACATTGGTGTCGTAGAACTCGGAATAGCTCAAACTCATATCCGTAGCAGCTGCCACATGTATTACAGCATGGCATCCACTAGTAGCTATTTTCAATGCTTCGTGGTCCATAAACGAACCTTGAAAGATATGCAACTTAGAGTGTTGCACTTTTATGCTTTCAGCCTTACGCACTATAGCATTCACCTCGTGCCCTTCGGCAATAAGTTTTAGCACAATGTTATGCCCCAGCAATCCATTGGCTCCTGTTATCAGCACTTTCATAATTTCTACTCAGACCGTCGATAGTAATTAATGGGCTTCCAACCAGTTTTCGCCCACATCAACACCCACCTCTATAGGCACACCATCTAGCGGCAAAGCATTAATCATGGTTTGCTTTATCATGTTTATTACCTCGTCAAGTTCAGGCTTGTAAACATCAAGCACCAATTCATCGTGCACTTGCAGTATCATTTTAGATTTCAAGTGTCGTTCTTCCAACTGTTTGTATACATTTATCATCGCTATCTTTATCATATCTGCCGAAGTGCCTTGAATAGGCATATTTACAGAGTTTCTTTCGGCAAAGTTTTTCAGCGAAGCATTTCTGGAGTTTATGTCGGGCAAATATCTTCGACGACCTAAAAGAGTTTGGGCAAAACCATTCTTCCGTGCAAACTCTATGTTAGTTTCAATGTAGTGCTTAATGTCGGGATACTGAGCAAAATACTCCTCAATTAGAGCTGCAGCCTCTTTGCGTGGTATATTCAACTGTTCAGACAATCCAAATGCAGATATTCCATATACGATTCCAAAGTTTACACTCTTAGCATTCCTACGCTGATCGGCAGTCACTTCATCCATTGGCACTTTGTAGATCCTTGCAGCAGTGGATGTATGGATGTCATACTTTTGAGAAAAAGCCTCCACCATTTGCTTGTCTTTGCTCAACGCAGCTATAATACGCAATTCTATCTGCGAATAGTCGGCAGCAAGCAACACATAGTCGCTGTTTCTAGGCACAAAGGCTTTGCGTATTTCTCTTCCACGCTCGGTGCGTATAGGAATGTTTTGCAAGTTTGGGTTGTTGGAGCTAAGCCGTCCAGTAGCTGTAACAGTCTGGTTAAATGATGTGTGTAGTCTATTAGTATCTGGCGATATAAGTTTAGGCAACGCATCAAGATAGGTACTTATCAGTTTAGATAAAGACCTGTATTCCAAAATAAGTGGAACTATAGGGTGCTTATCCACCATCTTTAGCAGTACATCTTCGGCTGTGGAATATTGCTTTGTTGCAGTTTTTGGAGCTTTGTCTACAATCTTCATTTTCTCGAAAAGCACTTCGCCCAACTGCTTTGGCGAGGAGATGTTGAAAACCTCTCCAGCACAATCGTATATCTTCTTCTCTATCTCTTCTTTTTCTTCTTGCAACTTGGCAGAATAAAGACTCAGATAATCAGTGTCTATCCGCACACCTTCCCTTTCCATGGCAAGCAACACATCTACTAACGGCATTTCAATGGTTGTAAACAAATCCATAGTATTAGTGATTTTCAACTGAGCCTCCAACAGTGGATATAACTTGAAAAGGACACTCGCTCTCTCACACGCCGCTTGACAGAGCTGCATTTTATCGGCCTGCACAAAATCAAAAGGTTTTTTACCAATAAATAAATCCAAATCGAAAATAGACTTAGACAGCAATGCAGAGGAAATATAGTCCAATGTGTGGCGAGCCTCACTATATAATAAATAGTGTGCCAGCTGCACATCAAACACCTTTCCTTTCAAATCCATAGACTTTTTGTGGAGCAGATGCTTCACTAATTTACTGTTGTATGTTATCTTGTAAACTGTTTCACACTCAAGGAAAGCTTTCAAAGCCATCCAGTCAGCATCATTATCCAATGGAAGAAAAGCCACCTCATCTTCGGTTGTAGCAAAGGATACACCACCCACATTTTGAAAACTATCAGCAACGAAGTAGAAAGCAACAACATCTTTTGTAAGTAGCTGCTCCACATAGTTTTGTTTTTCATCAATGTCGGTCAAAGAATTATTGGCAAAAGGAGCATTAGCAATAGATTCCTTTGCATCCACGTCGAAAGACATAAAGTCGTCGAACAACGTAGGCTGCATTTCATCATCGGCTTTCAATACTCGTTGCGAAGACTTCACCTTAGTCAACATTTCAGGCTCTTTAACCTGATAGTCTGCAAAGAAACGTTTTGCAAAGTTTTTGAACTCCAAGAACTCAAATATTTCGGACAAAGCCTCAAAGTTTGGAGTTTTCATAAGCAATTGCTCTTCGGAAAAGTCTATCGGAGTGTCCAATGCTATTGTAGCCAACTCTTTAGAGAAGAGAGCTTGCGAAGCATATTCTTTCACGAGGTTTCTAAGTTTTTCGTTGGTTATCAAGTCGCTATCCTCTATCATTTTCTCCACAGAACCAAACTGAGCCACTAGCTGTTTAGCCTTTTTTTCACCAACTCCGGGAATGCCTGGAATGTTATCCGAAGCATCACCCCATAGAGCCAAAATATCTATAACCTGAATAGGTGCAGACACCGAGAACTTTTCGCACACCTCTTGCACGCCCAAAATCTCGTCTTTTCTGCCCATTCTGCCAAAGCGATACATTGATATATTGTCGGTAACAATCTGCCCAAAATCCTTATCGGGAGTTACCATCATTACTTTAAAACCCTCTTTTTCGGCTCTCACCGAAAGAGTGCCTATCACATCATCAGCCTCATAACCCTCGCAAGTAAGAATAGGGATATTAAAGCCAGTTATAATATTCTTAATATGAGGCAAAGCCAACTGAATGTCTTCGGGCATAGCCTCTCTATTGGCTTTGTACTGTTCGTATTTTTCATGTCTAAAAGTAGGAGCTTGAAGGTCAAAAGCCACACCAATGTGTGTAGGATTTTGAGTGCGAATTAGGTCGTACAATGTAGTTGTAAAACCCAAAATAGCCGATGTATTCAAACCCTTAGAGTTTATCCTAGGATTGCGGTTCAAAGCATAATAAGCTCTGTACACTATAGCCATACCATCTAGGAGCAGGAGTTTTTTTTCCATTATTTATTCTTCGTTTTTAGAGTGCAAACTTACGAAAAAAT
>JAFZEK010000305.1 GCA_017560705.1 Bacteroidales bacterium
ACGAAGGTTTCTCCGCCTCCATGGAAGAGGAAGTAGAAAAACAAATTCAAAAGATGCTGAAAAAGTAATAAGGTAAAAACAGTTTACAACACACCAAAAACATATTTGCACCGACGGCAATACAACTCTTTGTCGCCGGTGTAATTATAAAACCACCACATAATATGAAACGAATATATATATTAATATTAGCAACACTTTTTGGCTGTACGGTTGCCAAAAGCCAACAGATAGAAGGCGTAAAGCCCGAAGTGTTGATGATTGCAGACAGCTTGATAGGCATATCTATGTACAATACCAATGGTTGGGCAGGCGTACCTAAAGAATGGACACTTCAAGAAAAGCTAAAACAAATAGTCACCAACGACGAACTTGTAGCACTAGAGAACTATCACCACAACGCAGCCGTCAGAGCTTTTGCGTTTAAAGTCCTTGTTGACCGTGGCGATATACGTTTCAAAGAAATACTATATAATTCTCTAACCGACACTGCGAGATTTCAAATTAGACATGCAGACATAGTAAGCCCTCAGTCTGTTGCAAGCTATATTGTAGATGAGTTATGTAATCCTGGAGGCTATATGAGTAAACGCGACAGCATATATTACGACACATTGCTACGCAACAATCCGGAGCTTGTAGAGCAAAAGTCGCCACAGTACTATAGGTTTATCAATGGTAAAAAGATGAGCGACTTCCGCCGTATCTTCACCATACAAGACAGCCTCACACTCGACAGTGTGCTGATATTTACACCCGGAACATACAGCATATACCATAAATATAAAATTTTGGATAATCTGCCTATCAGCGAAAAATACTACAACCGTTTGTTAGAGATGTACACTAAAGAAGATAATGCAACTGTTTTATCGGCATTGTGCCACTATCGTACCGACGAAGTAAAAGAGTTTGTTGTAAAAGCTCTTTCACAGTATCCTGATTTTTTCAAAAGCGATGGACATCTTAATTATGATGTTTACCCATTAGTGCTAGAAGCTATAGAAGCTACTGCTATATGGCCCGACCCCGAATTTCTTCCACTACTATTCGAGATTCAAAAACTATCTCACGACGACTGTTTTGTCAACATTTGGATATATCGACGTGTATATACAACATTTATGAACTATGATAACGATGAAACATATCGTGCAATAGAAAACAGCCTGACTGAAACCATAGTGCACGAACATTTCCCATCTGATTATTTTATAAACGACCGCAAAAAGATACTCAAAGAAGCCTACGAAGAGAACCCCAATCCACGCTACTTGCCTCTTGTAGAAAAGTATTGCGACAGCAAATCTAAGGAATAGTAATACAATCACCAAATTACATACAATATATATACCCCACACATGGCACGTCTAAGTATGGGAGTTTGCTATCGTAAGTGCCGTAGTTTTGGGTCGTAACTATGGGAGTTACGATATGGAAGTGTCGTGTTTTGTACTCGCAAACTAAGTGTTTGAAGTTTTGTTAGTTTACAGATTGATTCTTTAAAGCTGAGGAATCAACTTTTTAATCCAAATCTCCCATTGGAAATATCGAGAGAATAACACTTTTTATCTCAGCTGAAAGGACCTTTGAAGAGGTGCTTTCAGCAGACTCTAATCTTCATTTGAGAAGACTCCAATCTTCTCTTGAGAAGAGTGCAATGTTCTCGAGAGAAGACTCCAATGTTCTCGAGAGAAGAGTGCAGTCTTCTTGAATGGGTTTTAATATAGTTGAAAATCAATTATTTAACCCTGATGGATTATTAGATGCATTGTGGTAATATAAAACAAGGGATATTTAATGCAAAAATCCTAATAACGGATTTAGGATAAAAAGAAATCCTTTCTTCGCATTATTTTGTAAGAAAGGATTTTGTTTGATTTCTAGTATAGGAAATTGTTGTAGGGGTATCGTACTGCGTGGATTGTTTTTATTTCTTGGTACATTAAATCCCTCAATTTATCTATGTTTATTTTCTTACCGGCGGATATGAACAAAGTGTGGTCGCTGTTCTTTGCCATCCAGTGGTTTTCAAGCATTTCTAGAGAGAAGTTTTCTTTAGTCATCGGCGTTAGGTCGTCGGGTTCTTTTTCTATATATGTGTAAGCGTCTATTTTGTTGAACACTAAAATAGTGGGCTTGTCTATAGCGTCTATTTCTTCTAGAGTTTTGTTTACTTCGTTTATTTGTTCTTCGTAGTCGCTGTGCGATATGTCTACCACGTGTATTAGTAGGTCGGCTTCTCTCACTTCGTCGAGTGTGGATTTAAAACTTTCCACAAGTCCGTGAGGCAACTTGCGGATGAATCCTACTGTGTCGGTAAGTAGGAAAGGAAGATTTTCAATAACTACTTTTCTTACAGTGGTGTCTAACGTGGCAAATAGTTTGTTTTCAGCAAACACATCGCTTTTGCTTAGTAGGTTCATTAGTGTGGATTTTCCCACATTGGTGTATCCTACAAGAGCCACACGCACTAGACTTTCGCG
>JAFZEK010000306.1 GCA_017560705.1 Bacteroidales bacterium
AGCTCTATGATGTGTTCTATCATCTTACCTTTCAAGTATCTGTTGCAAGCCATTGTTTCAGTGTTTAGCTTTCCAAAATACGTGGTGTTGATGCTCTTGCTAGATATATTTACTGAATAATCGTAGCCCGAAGATATTCTTTCATAGTCTTCTCTTGCCTTGGTTTTTGTTTGAGCTTGCAGGCTTTCTACTGCACTCATTTGCAAAAGTAAGCCAATTAATAGTAATGTTATTTTCTTCATATTGTTTATGTTTATTATTTATTACCCGTTGGATGAATTAAATTTTATATCCTATCATCAATCAGTTTAGAATATGGGATCGTTAACTTGGTGGTATACTGTCAGTTATTGGCCAATATAAAGTCTCGAAAATGCCCCGAGAGGAAAATGTAACTACTACGTGATGTAGATAAAATTTCCTCGAGAGAGATTTTTGTCAACCTCTCGGTATGTTTTTTTTATTTGTATATCAAAACAAGACTAAATATCCTGAATTTAATTCAACCAATAGGTTGTTTATATTAATTTCAATCCCATAAAAGCATTTCTACAATCGTTTCTGTTTCTTACTTTTCTTAATACACATATTAGTCGTTTGAGCTGTATGTTTTATTACAGCTATTTCTCAATTTCGTCAAGTATCACATCACATCTCGTACAATTCAAGATTTTTATCATATTGATATATTGGATATTTCTTGTTTGATAAATTCTTTAAAGAATCAATTAATTCATTGGATATATATGTATCTGACACACTTGCTATCCACGTAATAGGAATATTCCCAAACCCTTCCGGCATAATAAGAAAATAGCTATTTTCTGCTAAAGCGTTAAATATTTCAATACTTGTTTTTTCCAAATTGAAATAGTCGCTAATAGTTTCAATGGCTTTTATATCAGATATTTCGCATTTTTGTGTAGTTTTAATACTATAAGGTATTGATTTCAATATAAAATACGTTGTATCGCTTTGAATGTGACATGTTTCTTCCATTTTGTAAACATAACCGACCTCGCATGTATCAAGTAGTTTTCGGATAGCTTCTTTTTTTTCAATACTAATATTTGGTTTACCCAAATCTGTAATTTCATAATTGCCATCCTCAACTAAAGCAACTGTAGTTGTTACTATAGGACAAGAAGGTTCATTATTGCAGGATACTAATCCTGTAATAATGAATGTCAAAATCAACAAATATCTATTCATGAGAATTTTCATTAATAAGGTTTATGTAATTTTCTTGTTCACTTTCTGTCAATAAACCATTCAATGGTACACTCCAAATTGCGATATTGTCAAATTTTTCCAACTTATAACTACCTGAAGGGATGATTTGATTTCCTGGCTTTATACCCAGCTGTATTGCTAATTCGTAATTGATAGCAAAAGGAGATTCTAGAGTTAAATAATTTTCTTTATATAAGTCTGGATTAGACACCTTATTAATATCTATCATAAAAAACAACTTTGGGCCATCTTGAGTGTTACTAATATGTAATAATCCATCGTGCATATCTTCTAATGCAGGATCAATATTAAGTCCATATTCACCCGTAGAAGTATCTTGCTCAAATGAGAAACTTACAGAAACTCCATCTTTCAGTACACTTATCAACTCACAATAGTCACAGCCCGGAGTGCAACTCACTTTTTCATAAAGTCCCAATAAAACTGTTTCTCTATTATAGCATCCACTACGGTATGTTACTGTATAGACAACGCCACCTTCTACATCAATTCCATTCCCTATTAAAAATGCTTTCATTTCATCACTCATTGGCTTCACTTTTTTAGAGATATTTGTTGTTGAAACGCTATTGGTTTCATCTTTCTCGCAAGATGTAAAAAATGCTGTTCCTGCTACTAATACTGTAGCTACTATTGCTAAAAATGTTTTGTTTACTAGAGTCTTCATATTTAAGTCTCCTTTCTTTTTGTTACTATCCTACATTGAATATTTGTATTTTTTATTTTAATAGGACAGTATGATTAATAAACTTGGCAAAACGGATAATTATAATTGTCTTGCCGTTAATTTCATATAGGCACAAATGCCTATTCTCAGGTGTTTTTTAAGTTCTTTTTTACGTCATAGTTTCAAATATTTAAAGTGTTTCACAACCGGCATAATCCCCAAAATTATGCATTAATTTTGCGAAGCATACAATAAATAATATTGTAGAGCGTTTATGAAAAGGTGCTTTTTGGGGGCAAGGGTGTGTGGCTGTGTTTGCATTTTTTCGCCACCACTCCTTGCGGTTGCACCTTCTTCTTTTTGGGGCATCGCCCGATATATAGTGTGTACTTCGCTTACTGTCGATACAAAGTTTTTTTCTACATCATTTGTCTTCGTTGTTTTTAGTTTATAACTCCGTTTACTTTGCATAGGCCTGTTTTTTTTCTACAAAAACTACCTCTGCCGTGCTGCGGCGCGGATGCCTATCGGTATCTCTTTCGCCTCTATTTATCATGTATTTTTCTTATCTCGTTTCGTGGTGCAAAATTACTATCTTTATCCCACATAGGCATATACAATAACTTAGAAAATATATACAATTGAATAGAAAATATATGAAAATTGTATATTTAGAGTAATAAAAAGGCTTTTTACCAATAATAAGTTACTGATTAATAAAGCATAGTTCCATACAAGGAATTGGCGAAAATGGATTGAAAAATTTATTTTCGGGTACTGTACAAAACGTGCAGAAGTTCGAAAACGGCAAGTTTTTGTATATCTATAGTTTATTTTTGGCAAACATACATCCTATAACTATTCGCCAAAAACAAAAATTTGATTCTTTTTCTGCCATATTGTATTCTTTTTTTTGATATACATTTTTTTATATATTGCAATTGGGTTAATATTGATAACTCTTGATAGTTTGGTAATTAAAATTGTCAATTACTTGTGTCAATCTACAAATACTTAGAAAACACAAAAGGAATTGTATATTTCGTAAAAAAATACGTATCTTTGTAAAAGATAATTCACTGATAAATAAATATTATAACAGTAATATGGAAGTGCAAGAAATTGACAATAAGATAAAGAACTTGTGGATTCTGTTTAGCGATGCTGAGAAGAATTATATACGAACGGATCATACTTTGACATTGGATCCAAAATCTTTTTATCATGTATATAAATGGGGTACACCTGTGATTTCCAAAGAGGTTAGAATATTACTTATAAAAGAAGGTACGGCAAAATACACCGTAGGTTATCAAAAGTACAGTGTAAAGGCCGGTGATTTGTTGCTTCTTCCATCGGATGTTGTTTTTTCATTGGATTTCAAATCAGAAGATTATCACCCTTATGGTTTTAGCTTTACCCACGAATTTATAGGATTAGACACCTTGCAAAATGCCCAATTAAAGAATATGCTGAACGAGGTTCTGCATCTGAAAATAGAGGGTGAAGATATAACAATGCTATCGTCGTTTTTCCTAAAAATGTGCTGTTTCCTTGATAATAAGAATCCCAACCTTTCGGGTTTCAAGTCTATAATATTGTCATTCTTATATATGCTGTACCCCATAGCGGAGCAAAACAAATACAATGCACCTCCCAAAGCCGTTACGCATAGACACGAAGTGTTTTTGGATTTCTTGAAGCTGCTTCGAGGCATGGATATACCTGAACGCAGCGTAAAACACTATGCCGAAGCATTGAATGTAACCGAAAACTACCTGAGCACCGCCGTCAAAGAAGAGAGCGGCCGCACGGTAATGCAATACATAAACGAAAAAACGGTGGCATGCATAAAGATATATCTTGCTAAAGATGTGCCATTGGAAGAAATAGCAGAGAAGACAAAACTGGGCAACACTTCTTCGCTTGGCAGGTTTTTCAAAAAGGAAACAGGCCAAACACCCATGGAATATAAAACTTCAAACAAGTAGCAGTACGGTATAAAAACTAAGGCTTAATGTTCATTCAAAAGCATTAAGCCTTATTTTTATAAAATGTGCGGTTTGGCATTCGTAAGTGTGCGGTTTAGGGGTCGTAAGTATGGGAGTTTTGAGGTGTAATTGCCATGGTTTTGGGTCGTAAACCGCATGGTTTTGTATAACGGGAAACTATATGTCTTGAGGTATGCAAGGCAAGTAGACCACACAATAGAGGCGACTCGGAAAACGGTTTGAGGCGAGTTTGAAAGTAGACGGAGGCGTTTCCAAAACGTGGAATTTTTAGAAGTTGCCGTTATATGTTTTATTTCTTTTTGTGCTATAAATGTCGTTTAAAAGCCTCGATTTATTACTGCCGGTGCAAAATATTTTTTTGCGGCTAGTGTTTTGTTATTGTTAAAGTGCAGTAATGCAATGCATAAAAAAACGAAACAACCACAGCTCATATTGATGAATATTTGCATTGGTTGTTTCGTAATTAGAGAGGAGTGTGATGTTTTTTTTAGCAGATGTTGCTTGATGTTATTTCTCCACAGGCATTCCGGCTTGTTGCCATCCTAGTATGCCGGTATTTAGTTCTATAACTCTGAACCCTTTGGAAGCGAGGGCTTGAGCTGCTGCTTTGCTGCGTCGGCCGCTGCGGCAGTATACTGCAATGGTTTTGGTGTTGTCAAGCTTTGCTTGCTCCACAGCGGTGTCAAAATTCTTGTCCCACACTATGTTGGAGGCGTTCTTTATATGTCCTGTTTCGTATTCTTTTTGAGTGCGAACGTCTACCAACACTACAGAGCTTTTACCTATGCTATCTACAAATTGGTTTACGGGCAAAGATGTGAAAGCAGCTTGTGTGCCACTAGGTTGTTGTGCTGCCGCTGCCAGTCCTATGCATGCTGCAACGAGAAAGATGAATATTTTTTTCATTGTTGAATGTGTATAATATTATCAAAATTTTAGTTTGTTCTATGGGTTGGGGTCGAGTCGGCTGCCACAGCGTTTGCAAAATATGGCATCGTCGTCGTTCTTATCCAAGTGGCATTTTGGGCAAATCCTTGGAGTGGTGTTGGTGTTTTCGCCTTCTTTGTTCTGGGGTGTTTTCTTCTTTTCGGAGGTTATGAAGTCGGCACTTATTATGCCTGTTGGCACGGCTATTATGGAGTAACCAAGAATCATTATAGTGCCGGCTATTATCTGTCCTAAGTTGGTGACGGGAGTTATGTCGCCATAGCCTACGGTGGTGAGGGTCACTATGGCCCAGTATATTCCTTTGGGGATGCTGGAAAGATTGCGATTTATATCCCCTTCAATGGAGTACATAAAAGCTCCAAGAATGATGGAAGTGATGAAAACAAAGAGCATGAATATCACTATCTTTCGTAGGCTTTTGCGTAGTGTTTGCAGTATGACGGTGGCTTCTTGCATAAAGCTGCCCAAATTTAGTATTCGGAATATGCGCAGCACACGCAGTATTCGTATAACCATCACAGATTGCATGCTAGGGAATAGAATGCCTAGGTAGAAAGGGAAGATGGAAAGAATATCCACAATGCCGTAGAAGGATGTGATGTAGTGGAATGGTCTGTTGGTGCAGTATATACGAAGAAGGTATTCGGCAGTGAAAGCAAGAGTAAGACCCCATTCCAATATCATGAAAGGGATGGAGAGGTATTTGTTTAGCGTGGGTATACTGTTTAGTATAAGTATTAGCACGCTAATGCCAATGGCATAGAGTAAATATATGTCGAACTGCTTTCCGGCAGGGGTGTCGGAGCGGAATATAATAGTGTTTAGCTCACTCTTCGAGGGGAATGTGAGCTTTAGTTTTCGGAAGATATAACCAAATAACCGCTCTATAAAGGTGTCGTAGTCTTCACGAGTAGGTATAAGGTCTAGGAGTAATCTAATAAATCTAAGCCATTTCATAACTAGGAAGTTATTCTTTTTTTAGATAATAAAGTGTGGAACATTGCTCGGGCAAAAAAGTTTCTGTAGCTAGTCGTTTAATATCGTCGGGGCTTACAGCAGCATAGCATTGAGGTTCGCTATTGATGAGGTCGATGTTTCCAAGGTGGTCGAAGTAGCCAAGGTTCATAGCACGGTCCAGCACTTTGTATTGGGAATACACAAAGGTTATTTCCAATTTGTTTTTCACCTTTTCTAGTTCTTGCTCGCTTATAGTCTCGTTCTTTAAGCGTTCTATTTGGGCAAGGATGGCATTTTCAGCTGTCGTCATTTCTACTCCTTCGGCTAGTTTGCCCACGAAGATGAATAGTCCTTCGTCTATATCTCCTGTTATATAAGCATTTATTTCGGTGAATAGCTTTTCTTTTTTCACTAGCTCGGTATATAATCTTGATGAGCTTCCGTTGGATAGAATGTCCGACATTAGGTCGAAAGCGTAATAGTCGTGGCTCATTCGTCGGCTCATTTTGTAGGCTTTGTATATGGCATTGGATGGCACATCGCGGTGCACCGTAAGGCTTCGAGCTTCGGTTTGTTTGGGTTCTTGTGGCAGTTGGCGAATGTAGGCATTGCCTGCAGGTATGGGTTCAAACCATTTTTTTACCAAATCTATAGTCTCGGCTTCGTCGATGTTGCCTGCTATGCTTAGTATGGCGTTGTTTGGCCTATAGAAAGTGTAGAAGAATTGTTTCACATCGTCCATAGTAGCATTTTCTATGTGCGATATGTCTTTGCCTATAGTGCTCCATTGGTAGGGGTGCACCTTGTAGGCTAGCGGGCGTAGTAGTAGCCACACATCACCGTAGGGCTGATTAAGAAAACGTTGGCGAAACTCTTCGATAACAACATTCCTTTGCACTTCCAAGCTCTTTTCCGAAAAGATAAGCTCATTCATTCGGTCGGATTCTAGCCACAATGCTGTTTCCAAATACTGCTTAGGAAGGGATATGTAGTAGTTGGTTATATCGTTGTTGGTAAAGGCGTTGTTTTCGGCACCTGCTTTATTGGCGTGGTAGTCGTAGTCCGGAATGTTCTTAGAACCTCCAAACATTAGATGTTCAAACAGATGAGCAAAACCGGTTTTGTTTGGATTCTCGTCTCTTGCTCCCACGTTGTATAGTAGGTTTACGGATACTAGGGGTGTGGCGTTCTCTTGATGTGTTATCAGGGTCAGACCGTTGGATAATATTGTTTTGTTGTATGTTATCATTAAAATAGTAGATTAAATTCTAAAAACGGCATTTATTGTTTTGTAGTATTTGGATGCTTTAATTTTGTAGGAATACAATGTGTAGAAATAGTTCTGAAAATGCAGTGTTGCTAGTATTAAGTGCTGAAGAAAAGCAGACTTTTTGGAGCTTAAAGGATGTATATTGAGGAAAAAAGTGAAATACTTTGCGTTTATACACTGTTGGTTATGAGTGTTTATATATTAAAGTTGGGGTATAGGTTTTATTCTTTTCAAAAAAAAATGTATCTTTGCAAACTCAGAAGAAAATAAAATAACACTGATAATATCATGAAAAGATTAAGCAAATCATTAGCAATAGGATTGCTAACAATTTCGATGGCTTTGGCTAG
>JAFZEK010000307.1 GCA_017560705.1 Bacteroidales bacterium
ATGGTGTACACACATCTTATTACTACGAAATATGAGGGTAAGTATTTTTATACTCTAATAGGCTGGAATGGAGGCAACAGCATAGTGCAAAGAAAAGTTATAGAGCCAGTGTCTTTTAAGCGAAACAGCACACGCCCCACTTTTGGTAGCCTGATGTTTAGGAATGGAAAGAATGGTAATAAAAATTTGCGAAGAATAATATTTCGCTATGCTAAGGATGTGAATATTAATGTACAATACGATGAGCAGTACATAGTATCCATGGAGCGAATAAAGGTGAAAAAGGATAAGCGAACGGTCACCCAAGAGATAGATAGAGAGAATAAAGCTCAGATGATAGTCTTTGACCAGGTGGGGCCAAGGGTGCCTGGCATGGAAGGGATGTATCAATACTATGTTCCTACAGGTCAGGAGAGTGGATATTCTTTTGAAAATGGTAGATGGGTGCTAAAGCAAAATGTGAGATGCCGCCTAGAAGAGAACAAGAAACGGGACGAAGCTAAGCCGCTGAAGAAAAAGAACCCAAGGTATATGGTAAATAAGAGTGTTCAGGAAAAAGAGTAATAAAAACGCGGGGTATAAAACGGTGTGAATTAGAAGATTTACAGATTGCATGATGGTGAGTCGGCAGTCAGGAAAAAATAATTCATATTTTCTTTGTCCATCATTTGTTTTTTTTGTATCTTTGCAAAGCACTTTAAGGGTGAAAATAAGTATTGAAAAAGGCTCGTTTGTGTAGCGTTTTTTGTTGAAATACTGTTAGATAATAATAAAGAATATAAATAATAAAATAACAATATAATAACGCATATATTATGATGAAAAGAGTAAAAGCAATGTTGCTTTTGGTTCTGATTGGAGTTGTTTCGCTAGTAGAAGCACAAAACCAACAAACATATTTATGGACATGTACACAGGTAAAAACTAGCACTTATGAGGCATACGTTTTTTCTAAAGAATTTTGGGTGGACTTTCAAGTAGAGAATCAAGAAAGCCGCTACACACCATCAAACAGCGATGTAGACAAGGCAGAAAAGTTGATTAAGAAACGTTTGGCATACGTGAATAGAAATCACGAAAACCAAGAGAATTGTCCAATTATAGATGAAAACTTGCGTCAATATAAGCGTCAGTATGTAGGTTTTACCGATGCCTACGGAGCTAAAGTGTTGTGGATAAACTTTGTGTGGGATCCAAAGTTGGACGACAAGATGGATAAAGAAATAACAACCGTGGAAGGTGGTTGTAGCCATTATTTCCATTTGAAGGTTAATTTGGACACTGAAACAATTTATGGTTTGGAAGTGAACGAACCAGGTGAAGTTCAATACATTAAAAAGGTACACAAAAGGAAGAGAGTACGCCACTACTAGTAGACAGTGCGTTATCCCAATTATATGAATTTAGGTATAGAAACTATATTTTTAAAGTTCTTGAAATTTGGAATAGTAGGTTTTTCCGGAGTTATAGTAGATTTCGGAATAACCTACTTTTGCAAAGAAAAGTTGCGTATACAAAAGTTTGTATCCAATGCCATAGGCTTTTGTGTTGCAGCTTCAAGCAATTATATACTGAATAGGTTGTGGACTTTCCAAAGCACCAACAGTAAGGTGGGCTTGGAATTTGTGGAGTTCTTTGGAGTTTCATTAGTAGGGCTGGCAATAAACACCTTAGTGCTGTTTTTGCTTCACGAAAAATTAAAGTGGAATTTCTATTTCTCTAAGTTGTGTGCCATTGGCACTGCTACTATATGGAATTTCTTTGCTAACTATTTCTTTACCTTTTCAGCTTAGAATTAGAAAGTTAGTGTGGATTGGATGGAAAATAATGTTTTCTTTGAATGTTGTAGTGGAAAAGCTGTTGGCATAGTGCATAAAGGGATTTTTCTTTTTGTGGCAATGCTAGTAGGTGTCTTTGTTTCCTATGCTCAAGATGATATAAATGAGTTGGATAGTTTATTCTTCAGCAAAACAGAGGTGCGTTTTTCTTTTGTGGAAAAGGATTTATCCAAAGTGGCTGAACTTGCGGACATAATATCCATAGATTCGAGAAAACAGGATTCCATATACACTGCTTATGCCAATAAAGAGGAGCTTGCTAGATTTTTGGAGAAAGGTTATAGCTACACACTGTTGGGAGCTGCATTGGATACTAAATCTGCTAAGAATGAAGAATATATGGCTACTACATTGGAAGAGATGCTAGGATGGAACAAATATCCTACTTACGATGTGTATTTACAATGTATGGCTTATTTTGCTAATACTTATCCCTCTAAATGCAAGGTGGATACGATAGGCGAATCGGTGAAAGGGCGACTTATACTGGCTTTGAAAATATCCGACAATGTGCTTGAGGATGAGGATGAACCAAGTTTCTTCTATGTGTCGTCGATGCACGGCAATGAGCTTACAGGCTGTTGTATGTTGCTAAAACTTGCTGATACACTGTTGAAAAACTCTGATAACGACGGTGCTATACAAGATCTTTTGGCCACTACTCAAATATATATAAATCCATTGTCGAACCCCGATGGTACTTATGCCGGGGGCAATGCTACAGTGTTGAATGCCACTAGGTACAACGCTAACAGAGTGGATTTAAACAGAAATTTTCCTGACCCATGGATGACAAATAATTTCACCATCCAAAAGGAAAATAAGCTTATGATGGAATACATGAAAAAAAAGCAGTTTGTGCTTTCGGCGACATTGCATGGAGGTGCAGAGGAGTTGAATTTCCCTTGGGACTCTTATAGGTCTAGTCAAAAGAAACATGCAGACTATGAATGGTGGAAGAGTGTGTGCGATAGATTTGTGGCAGAGTGTAGAGCCTACGACCCAACTGCTTACACATACGATTATGTAAATGGATGGGTACACGGCGGCGACTGGTATGTGGTGCGTAAAGGAAAGCAAGATTATGTGAATTATTATTTGAACTCCAGAGAGATAACAATAGAAATATCGGCTGTAAAAACTGTTCATCCATCGTATTTGGACGAATATTGGCACATAAATAAAAACGCTCTCATTAATTATATAGGAGAGGTTCATAGAGGATTGCAAGGTGTGGTTCTAGATTCTGAAACTTTGGAGCCAATAAGTGCTACAGTGTCGGTGGTGAACCACGATGTTGATAATTCTTTTGTAACCACTTTGCCTCGTAGTGGCAAGTTTTATAGGCTGATAGAGCCGGGTAAGTACACCATAGCGGTGAACGCCGAAGGATATATTGCTACGGTGATAGAGGATGTGGAAATAACTGAAATGCAATCTGCTGAATTGAAAGTGCTACTGAATAAAAAAGAAAATGACGGTAGCTCTATGCAGAGTATATTTCCCAATCCTTGTCAAGAATACTTTTATTTGGAATCGAAAGATGTACAGATGTATAAGTATGAAATATTGGATTTAAAAGGTAGGCAGCTGGCTAGCAAGGAAATAAATGCCAAGAAATGCACTGTGGATGTGAAAGAGCTAGTGAGTGGAGTATACTTTGTAAAACTATATACAACTGATAATAAGGAAATAAATACATTGACTTTAATAAAAAACTAAAGGGACGAAAATGGGCGACAGATTGAAAACAATTTTTATAGAGACATACGGCTGTCAGATGAATTTCTCAGACAGCGAAATAGTGGGTTCTATTCTTTCAAAAAATGAATATGCTTTAACTACCGATATAACAGATGCTGACTGTATTTTGATAAACACTTGTGCCATACGAGACAATGCAGAACAAAGAATACGTAAGCGTTTGAAAGAGTTGAAAGCAATGCGAAGAAATAAACCATGGCTAAAAGTGGGCGTGCTAGGCTGTATGGCAGAGCGTCTTAAAGAGCAGTTGATGAACGAAGAAGATATAGTGGATCTAGTAGTAGGTCCTGATGCTTATAGAGCGTTGCCGGAGTTGCTTAGCCAGGTAGAAGCAGGTAGCAAAGCAGCTAATGTGTTGCTTTCAGAAGAAGAGACGTATGCCGAGATAGACCCCGTTCGTTTGGGTAGCAATGGTATATCGGCTTTTATAAGCATTATGCGTGGTTGTGAGAACTTTTGTTCCTACTGTGTAGTGCCATATACAAGAGGTAGAGAAAGAAGTAGAGACCCCGAAACCATTGTAAACGAAGCTAAACGTTTGTTTGAAAGAGGTTATAAAGAAATCACTTTGCTAGGACAAAATGTAAACTCTTATAGATGGGACTGCGATGGTGGTAAGGTGGATTTTCCAGAGCTAGTGAAAAGAGTGGCAGAGATAAATCCAAAACTACGAGTAAGATATTCTACATCTCATCCAAAGGATTTGAGCGATAAGCTGTTGGAAGTTATGGCAACATATCCTAATGTGTGTAAATCCATTCACTTGCCGGTGCAGAGTGGAAGCAACAGAATGCTAAAACTGATGAACAGAAAATACACAGTGGAGTGGTATAAGGATAGGATAGAAGCTATAAGAAGATATATGCCTGACTGTGCCATAACTACCGATGTTATAGCAGGTTTTTGTGGCGAAGAGGTGGAAGACCATCTTCAAACTTTGGAGCTGTTTTCTTGGGTAGGTTATGACTATGCTTTTATGTTTAAATACAGTATGCGTCCAAACACTTACGCTCACAAGTATTTGAAAGATGACGTGTCGGAAGAAGAAAAAACAAGAAGACTAGAAGAAATTATTGCTTTGCAAGGCAAACTGTCTTTGGAAAGCTATAGGAAAGATGTAGGTAAAACATTCGAGGTACTTATAGAAGGTACAAGCAAGCGTAATAAAGAACAGCTTTTTGGAAGAAACAGTCAAAATAAAGTGCTAGTATTCAATGGTAATGGATATAAGCCGGGAGACTATGTGATGGTGAAAGTGCTAGATTGTACGTCTGCCACACTGATAGGTGAAATAGTTGAAAATTAAAAATAACTGATTTTGTGCAACTTCTATAGGCAAAAGACGATTATCGTTGTTTTATAGAAGTTGCATTATTTTAAAACTTTATTATTGTGTTTTGTAGGGCTAAGAGATGTAGGTAGTATTTATGTATTTATATCTTTTCTTCTTAGCACATAGTAGTTTATAACAGTTTGATATATATCTTTTTCAGCTTAAAGTATATGTCATCTTGTAGTGGTCGAAGCATTAACTATATTCAGCACTATTATCTAGTAGCACTATTTTTGAGTGTTAGATAAAATAATAATGCTGTATTTTCGTTTCTGTTCATAGTTTAATTATTATAGAACAAAAAGATAGGAGAACGAACATTTGAAGAACATAATATTTCGTATATCGGCTTTAGTTTTTGTGTCGGTATTTATATTTTTTGGTTTATTGGTGAATACATCCTGTGTCAAAGAAGAGGACTATCTAGAAACTTCGGGTTCGCTTGCGAAATTGAGTTTCTCGGTAGATACATTGAAGTTTGATACTGTTTTTACAACGCTAGGTTCAACTACTAAGCAAGTGAAAGTTTATAACCACAACGATAAACCTATAATGTTTTCCAGTGTAAGACTAAAATCTGGTGCTTCGTCGAGGTTTCGTATTAATGTGGATGGCGATACGGCGTTGATTGCTCACAACGTGTCTATTGAAGCCCATGACAGTATGTTTATCTTTGTAAGGGTAAATGTGAACCCCAATTCTGAATCCTCACCGTTTTTGATAGAAGATGCAATAGAATTTAATGTGAAAGATGCTTCCAAATCGTTGCCCCTTACGGCTTTTGGTAGAAATGCAATATATCACTATCCTAACCATTCTTTTGAATCGGGTGGAGAGGTGTATAAATATTCAGTTATAGACTGTTCTAAGGATTGGGATGCTAGTAAGCCTCATATTATTTTTGGTTATGCAGTAGTGGATGAGGATAGTGTTTTGAATATCAAAGAAGGTGCAGAGATTTATTTTTCCAACGATGCTTGTTTGTGGGTGTACGATGGTGGTACTCTAAATATTTCGGGTAGTGTGTTGAATCCTGTTTTGCTGACATCAATCAGGAAAGACGAGCATTATAAGGAATTGCCAGGTCAGTGGCAGGGAATTTGGTTGTCATCGGGTTCAAAAGATAATGTTATAAGTGCTGCTGTTATAGAAAACGCCTCGGTAGGTGTGTTAGTGGATACAGTGGCTAATGCCAATCCTACATTGGTGATAAACAATACTATAATTAAAAATATGTCGTTGGCAGGACTTTATGGTCAAGGTGCAGTAATAGAGGGTGATAATTTGCTGATACATAATTGTAGAATGGCTACAGTGGCTCTCACATTGGGTGGAAGATATGTGTTTTCTAATTCCACTTTTGCCAACTTTTGGAACTATGATTCGAGAAAATCGGCTAGCGTTATATTAAACAATTGGTATCAAGATATTACCGGACATATACAACTGCGTCCGCTAGTGGAAGCATCTTTCAATAACTGTATAATTTACGGCAGTTTGGCTGAAGAAATATCGCTAGACAAAAATGATGGTGCTACATTTAATTACAGTTTTAATTATTGCTTGCTAAGAACTAAAAGTGACTTTGTTGGAGATTTGATAATAAATAAAGATCCACTATTTGTAAATAAGGATGAAGGCAACTATCATTTGCTATTGGAATCGCCTGCAATAGGGGCCGGAAGCAGTGTTTATGTTCAAAATCCTTACGATTTAGATAATGTTATTAGACAAACACCGCCCACTATTGGAGCTTACGAATATGTGGAAGAGGTGGAAGAAAACCAAAAATACAGAAGGAGATAAACGAAAATGTACAATTATATATCGGGAAAATTAGCTGAGGCTACACCATCTTATGCAGTTATAGATAATAATGGTATAGGCTATATGTTGGAAATATCGTTGACAACCTATAGTCAAATTAAAGACTTAAAAGAGGTGAAGTTATATACACATTATGTGGTGAGAGAAGATGCTCATTTGCTTTTTGGTTTCTACGAAGAAAAGGAGAGAACTTTGTTTCGTAGTTTGATAAATGTTAATGGAGTAGGGGTAGGTACAGCACGTGTTATGTTATCAACTTTTAGTGCAGCTGAGTTGGTAGGTGCTATAGTGTCGGAGAATGTAAAATTGGTACAAAGCATAAAGGGTATAGGAACTAAAACTGCTCAGCGTATAGTGCTAGAGTTGCACGACAAATTGGGTAAGGATGAAGATACTCTTATTGCTAATATTGTCCCACAAAACAATAAAAACTTAGAGGAAGCGTTATCAGCATTAGTGATGCTTGGTTTCCAAAAATCACAAGCCGAAAAGGTATTAAATAAAATATCTTCCGATAAGGTAGGACTAAGTGTAGAAGAATTGATAAAACAGGCTTTGAAAGTATTGTAGGGTATTTATAATTTAGTAAGAAAAAGTTATTGTATAGGTAGGTAAGCAGTTTGGTATAGTTATAAAATATGTATATTATAGTATAGATATTTGCCTTACGTCAAATGTTTGTTTTTTAGAAGGAAGAAACTACTAGTTATATATACAGTAGAAAAACATATATAAGTAGAAAAAGTTCAGAGAGTAGAGAGATTTTTTTGTATAGGATAGTAAGGATTTGTATTTTGAATATAGCGAATAAGACAAAGATAAGTAGAATAAAATAGATAAGGTATGATAAAATAGTACAAGGTATTAACAGAGTTATAAAAGTAAAGACGAAGATGGATAAGTGGATAACAGTTTA
>JAFZEK010000308.1 GCA_017560705.1 Bacteroidales bacterium
ACATCATCTTTTTGAATTTCTAAGTTAAATTCTTCAATTATCCATGCATAGTTTTGTGTAACTTCATTATTATTGTGGTCAACAATTAATTGATCACTAGCACTATCATATTTAATGAACATGTCAGACGCTTGATATGTACCAACGGGAATGGGTCGTAATTTACGTTCCTTTCCCCTTTTTATTGAAAGGGGAAAGGAAAATAGCATATTCTTACATCTATGTATCATAGACTCAGGTTATGGCATGATGTTGTTGTCGGAGAAACTGAAATAGGAGTCAGGGTTGTTGCGACCGTCGCACACGATTATGTGGTCTAGCACTTCAATGTCAAAAATTCTTGCAGCTTCTGTTATCTTTTTGGTGAGTAAAATGTCGTTTGAGCTGGGCTTGCATATTCCCGATGGGTGGTTGTGAGCCAGTATTATAGCTGTCGAACACTTTTCGCATGCTGTTTTGAAAATAATGCGGTTGTCTACAATGGTGTTTGTAAATCCGCCAACAGATACACGTTGTTTGGCCAAAACTTTATTGTTGTTGTTCAGGTGTATGACCCAAAACTCTTCGTGAGATAAGTCGGCTATCTCGCTGCTAATACAGTCGAAAGCATCTTGGCTCAGATTTATTTTGCTAATGCTGTCCACGCTTTCGGACCGCATGCGGTAGCCGAGTTCCAAGGCTGCTAAAATGCTTATAGCTTTAGCGTCGCCAATGCCTTTAAAACTGCTAGTTAGGTCGTGAATGGAGCATTTGGATAGCTCCATAAGGTTGTTGTTTACCGAGCTTAGGATGCGTTTTCCTAGGTCTACGGCACTTTCTTCGTTATTTCCGATGCCTATAAGGATGGCAATAAGTTCAGAATTGCTTAGAGATTTCTTGCCCAATCTTGCCATTTTTTCGCGAGGCTTATCTTCGTCGGACCATTGCTTAAGTGATAGTTTTTGATTGCTCATAGTGGCATAAATTTTTGTGCAAAGATACGTTTTTTATTCGAAATATGAAGAAATTAGGGCTAAAAAAACAAAGTTTTTATCATTTTAATTGCCTGATAACTAGTAATTGTTTGATTTTACCGCAGAAAAATTGCTAATATATGAACAAAAATTCATACCTTTGCACGTTCAAAAAGTCTATTAACTAAATAAACACATCAATACGTTAGATATGCAAAATAAAGGTGCTATTAAGTTTTTTGCGATTGCATTTGCGTTAGTATGTTTGTACCAATTATCGTTTACCTATTTTGCTAAACGAGTGGAAAATAAGGCAAATCAATATGCATACAACGAAACGACCCTGAATTTGGCGAAAGAGTTGGCCAAGGGTGACAAATTAAAAGAGCAATTCTATACTGATTCTGTAGGAATTGCAAGAGAAACTTATTTTATTGATTCGGTTTCGAATGAAACTGCTTACAATTTCTTTTGGCTACGTAAGTACTCTTACAAAGAATGCAAGGCAAGAGAAATAAACTTAGGATTGGATTTGAAAGGTGGTATGAACGTGATGATGGAAGTTTCCACAGTCGATGTTGTTCGTGCTTTGGCTAACCACACTTCAGATTCTTTGTTCAACAAAGCTATAGACATGGCTTTGAAAAAACAACAAGTGTCGTCGAATACTGATTTCGTTACATTGTTCGAAGAAGCTATTTACTCTCTTGATCCTAATGTGAAGTTGGCTGGTTATTTCTCTTCTCAACTTCGTGATCAAATCAAATTGAGTGATGACAACGACGCAGTGATGTCAATCGTAAGAAAAGAAACTGCTGATGCATTTGATAGAACTTATCAAATCTTGAGGCAACGTATTGATAAATTCGGTGTTGCTCAACCTAACATTCAAAAGTTATCGGCTTCTGAAAGAATTTTGGTAGAACTTCCTGGTGTGAAAGATCCGGAACGTGTTCGCAAACTTCTACAAGGTACTGCTCAGTTAGAGTTCTGGTTGGCTTACGAAGCTGCCGAAGCTATGCCTTACTTGGACGAAGTGAACAAATTCATCGCTTCTGTAGGTGGTGTTGCTGAAAACAATGAAAACAATGAAAACGCTGAAGTATTAGAAGGCGATTCTACTGTTGCTGAAACTTCTTTGTTGGATTCTCTTACTGCTACTACTGCTGAAGTTGCTGACGACAATAATAATGATCAGATGACTCAAGAAGAGTACGAAAAACAAAATCCTCTTTATGCAGTGTTAGTAAGAAATGCTGATTACCAAACCGGACAAATTGGACAAGGTCCTGTAGTTGGTTATGCTGCTTTGAAAGATAAATCTCGTATCGACCAAATGTTGGCAAAAGCTTACGAAAAGAAAATTGTTCCTCAAACAGTGAAATTCTTATGGTCTGCTAAGCCTATAAAAGGTTCGGATACTTACATGCTATATGCTATCAATGTTACTACCCGCGACGGTTCTCCTCTTTTGGCCGGTGACGTTATTACTGATGCTCGTCAAGATTTCAGCAACGTGGGTGGTAATGAAATTTCTATGACCATGAACGGCGAAGGTGCTCGTGCTTGGAAGAAAATTACTGGTGCTAATGTAAACAAATGTATTGCTATCGTTTTGGACGATGTAGTATATTCTGCTCCTAATGTAAACGGAGAAATTGCAGGTGGTCGTTCTTCTATCACTGGTGATTTCACTTTGGAAGAAGCTAAGGACTTAGCAAACATTTTGAAGTCGGGTAAATTACCTGCTCCTGCTAA
>JAFZEK010000005.1 GCA_017560705.1 Bacteroidales bacterium
GGCAACTTCTAAAAATTGCTTTGCAAGTGATTTACGGAATTTTCTTGAGAAGATTTCTACTTTCTTTTGACCTATCATAGCGGGCTATGCGATTGAAAAAGAAATAGAAAGATTCCAAGAAAAAAATGTAAAGCACGCAAAAGTTTCAAAGAACACTCTTTTGTTTATCCGAAACGTGGAATTTTTAGAAGTTGCCTATATTTTTACCTTTCTTTTTCGTGAGAGAAAGGTTTTTTACAGCGAGTTGTTTTTAATGTAATCTATAATTTCATCGATGTATCCGAAAGCCACAGCTACCACAGTATCGGCAGCACCATAATATATAGCCACCTTTTCACCATCGTCCAAGGCTGCGCATGGGAACACTACGTTTGGCACGTCGCCAGCTAGTTCGTAGGGAGCAGCAGGGGCTAGTAGGTAACTTTTGGTGCGATACAGCACTTTGGCAGGATTCTCCAAATCCAATAAAGCGGCACCCATAGAGTATCTAAAACCGTTGCAAGTGGTTATAACTCCGTGGTAGAACATAAGCCATCCGTCTTTGGTTTTTATTGGCACTGAGCCTGCTCCAATCTTGGTACATTGCCATGCACTGTCTTCGAAAGGTGTCACTTTCATTACGCAGCGATGTTTGCCCCAATACTTCATGTCCGGGCTATAGCTTATGAATATGTCGCCAAAGGGTGTGTGTCCGTTATCGCTAGGGCGGCTAAGCATTGCATATTTTCCGTCTATTTTTTCGGGGAAAAGAACGCCATTGCGGTTGAATGGTAAAAAAGCATTCTCGCATTGGAAAAACTCTTTGAAGTCGTAGGTGTAGCCTATGCCTATCGTTGGGCCGTGGTAGCCGTTGCACCAGGTTATCCAATAGCAGTCGCCTATCTTGGTTACTCGGGGGTCGTATTTGTATGCCGACTCTATCATGCTGGTGTTACCTTCTTTAAAAACTATGGGCGAGGGGTTTATATCCCATTTTAATCCATCTTTACTAAATCCTGCAAAAATATTCATTTGTACCGCACGGTTGTCGCAACGAAATACACCTGCATATCCGTCCTCAAATGGAACTACTGCACTGTTGAATATACTGTTGGAGCAGTCTATGTCATAACGACCGATGATTGGGTTTTGGCTGTATCGCCACATTGGACTTTTGCAACCTTCGGGACGATTTTCCCATGGTATGTTGTTCTTTTTAATGCTCATAATGTGTGTTTTGGTGTTTTTTTGTTTTTCATGTAAGTAACAATTATTGTAATTACTTATCTTGCATTGTTCTTTTTTCTTTCCGATGGGGCTATTCTGCCTCCATTGGAAATATTGTTGCAGTGCCTTGCACTAGAAAGTATTCATTAGTCTTTATGTCAACACATTTATAACGTGTACGTCGTTTTTCTACACTTCTAAAAACTCGTTCGTGGTTTTCTAGCTTAAATAATGTGTTCAGCGGCACATCGTTCAGCGTTATTTCGGGCTTTGAATTTGCGTTTTCGTTATAGCGATTTATTATTGACATCAGCTCCCGCTCTTTCTTTATTTTTAGTGGTATACTGCTACTGTATACAGCCATGGCGTTGGCCACATCGCTAGGGAATACTCCCATGCCTATGTATTTTTTCATAGTGTCGGCAAAGCTTCGTTGCCATTCATGACCATGAGGTTGAACGCTTTCGCCGTATTGTAAATGTACTAAATGATGTGCCATTTCGTGCATAAGTACAAGCATGAAAGCATATTTGTTCAGGTCGCCGTTTACGCTTATTTCGTAGCAGCCTGGTTTGTATTTGAACCACTTATAGTCGCCGAGTTTACTTCTACGTTTTTTCGTTATTTTGAATCCTATGTGGTTGATATATAAAAAGTCAAACACCGGATCCACTGCTTTTTCGGGTAAGTATCGGCCGAGGATTTGTTTATATCTGTTTTGCGTAGTTTGATCCATACATCTCCGGCGTTGTCTTGTATGTGTCTATGTAGCTGAACTTTGGACAAGTGTTGCACCTGCTTTTCTTGCGTTTGGGCATATTGCTCGTAGCACAGCCACCAAGCATAACCGCTGCTAGCATTAGGCTTAGTATAGCGGTGGTTCTATGTTGTAGTTTCCTTTTCATCATAATGTACCAATAACTGCTATTTTTTCTTTTTATTGTATGGCTTCACATTTTATTGTTCAAAAGCTTCCATCTGTTCAAAGTGGGGCTTGTAGGTGTTGGTGAGGTCCAAGTCTTGTACCCATCCACGATGAAAACCAAGGTCGTAGAAATGTTTTACCACTTGGTCGTATTCTTCCTGTGTTATGTGTCGTCCTAGCTCGTCGGGTAGGGGAGTGCCTTCCAATGGAAAGTATTGCGACATCAACGACATGTTTATGTTCGTCGATATATCTGCTAGTGTATTCAGCACCTCTATGCTGTTGTGTGTGCAGCCTGGCAGTATCAGGTGTCGCACTATCAGTCCGCTGATGGCTATCTCGTTGTCGTCTGTTATTAATGTCGAGCCTTTTTGACGATACATTTCTTTCAGGGCTTTTTCGGCCACTGTGGGGTAGTCCTTGGCTTGTGAATAGCGTTGGGCTAGCAATGGGTCGGTATATTTGAAGTCGGGTAAATACACGTCGATATAGTTTTCCAAGGCTTTCAAGGTATCTATGGTATCGTAGCAGTTGGTGTTGTACACCACGGTGGGCTTTCGTCCGCGGCGATGCAGCTCGTCCATTATTGGGATTATGAAATGCCATCTGTGCGATGGACTTACGAAACCTACCACGTTTTCGCTCGTCTCCAGCACTTCTTCTATCCGGTCCACCACTTGATTTATACTGTTGTAGGGTTGTGCTTTGGCTATGTTGTTTCGGCTAATGTCTACATTTTGGCAGTAGATGCATTGCAAGTTGCAGTGCGAAAAGAAAACGTTGCATATTCCTTTTTTGCCCGATAGCACCGGCTCTTCGCCTTTGTGGAGGCATATACTTGCCACCTCTGCTTCATTTCCGCTTCCGCAGTAGCCCATGCCTTTTTCGTTCTTGTGGCAGCTTCGTGGGCATAGGCTGCATGTGCTGTTGTCATTGTGTGTTTCCATGTCTTTTTGGGGCTTGCCTAAGTGTTTACTATCAGTCATCGATGGTGCTTCGTATTCCACAAATGGATGAATGATGAATGTATAAATTGAAAAAAAACTAATTAGTCTAAATTGTAAAGAAATCTACGACAAAAAAGAGAGACGTTAAAAATAATCTCGTCTCTCTTTCTGCTCTAAATAATAAATTACATTTCGATGTAAGCTAAATAAAACTCGCATTAATGTTAGCATTGCTCCCCAGCTAGGACTTGAACCTAGGACCCCATGATTAACAGTCATGTGCTCTAACCAACTGAGCTACTGAGGAATGTAATTAGCACTAAAATACATGCACTTTTGTGCAAAATAACCACCAGAAAAACTTTTATGCGCCTTTTACCATAAAAAAGCTCCCCAGCTAGGAC
>JAFZEK010000309.1 GCA_017560705.1 Bacteroidales bacterium
TTATTATTAATTTTCCAATTACTATTCCAAAAAACGTGCCAAAAGTGATTTTTCAAGAAAAAAAATATCATATTGATGAAAAAAACACAACAGATTTCTGTTTTTTGCGTTTTTCTGAAGCTGTTTTTGTTGGTATTATTTTGTATATAAACGATAGGATTAAAGAATTGTATTTTGATATACAGATATTTAATAGGATTGTATTTGCCAATATTAGCAGTAGTAATATTTTGGATGGCTTTGAGAAGAAAATTATTGTTTTCGTAAAATGTTTTCCCTAAAGAGCCACATATTATAGATAAATAAAATACTGATGAAATATAAAGAGAGCATAAATAAATACGTAGGTGGAATAAAGTATCTTTTGCCGAGTGTGTTTCTGCTTTTGGCGGTAGGGTGTACGTACAAAAGTGGTAAGAATCAATTGTATGGTTCGTGGATTACAGAGGGCTATGGAAAGAAAGCCCAAGAAATAAAGGGTTTTACACTAGGAAGAAATGGTTTGGCTTCTACAATAAATAATCCGAGGTTTCACTATGAAACATGGAAAAGAGATGGAAATTTGCTGATTATTTGTGGAAAAGAGATAAAAGACACATGTTTTTTTCCTTTGATAGATACCTTTTATATTAAGGAAGTTACGGAAAAAAATCTCGTTATTGTAAATAGTGGGAACGAAATAAAATGCATAAAAGAACAATAAATATACTTTTTCAACAATAAGAAAGCAATTGTTGCGTTTACACTACATTCGTATATTAAATAAGTGCAAAACTAAATAGTAAAATACAAGACATTATGAGAAAAACGATAGTACTAATTGTTTTTGCTGTAGCATTTTTGGCTAGCAAGGGTTTATCAGCTCAAAATGCTGTGGCGTTATTTTCTTACTCTATATTTAATAACCCGATGGAAACTCCATACGTTGAAACTTATATATCGTTTAACGCATGGCATTTTAAATTTGTCCCTACTAAGGACGACAAATACCAAGCTACAATAGAAATGACCGTTGTGGCAAATAGAAATGACTCAATGGTTTATGCAAAACGTTATAATTTGCAAAGCCCTACTAGTAGCACTGCTGAAAACAATATGTTTTCGTTCTTAGACGTGCGTCGCTTTGCTCTTCCTAATGGTATTTATGACTTGCAAATAACCATGAAAGACAAGAATGCCGACACTGATCCTATAGAAATTAATCAAGAACTTGTGATTTATTTTCCAGCAGAAGAACCTTCTTTGTCGTCTTTGCAAATAGTGGCTTCGGCAAAACCTACTGTTCAAGAAAATATGATTTCTAGAAATGGATATGATTTTGAACCATACGTAGATAATTATGTGCCAAAGGATATTGACCTTTTGAACTTCTACTACGAAATGTATAATGTTACAAAAGAAATAAAAGAAAATGATACTTTCTTATCTGTAGCTTACATTGAAATAGAAGAAACTGGCAGAAAGCTTACTTCCACTATGCGTGGTAAAAGACTAGTTTCTCAGCCTGTTATTTCTGATTACACAACTTTGGATATAAGCCAAGTGCCTTCGGCTAACTGTAACTTGGTGGTAGAGTTGCGTAATCGTAACAATGAAACTTTTGCAATAAAGAAATATCCATTCCAAAGAAGTAAACCTAATGTCCAAGTTTCTACAGATGACTTGTTTGCTTACGAAGGAACTTTTGTAACAGATATGTCTGAAAAGGAATTGGATTATTATATCACAACCTTGTATGCAACTGCTTCTGAAAAGGAAAAAGACTTTATTTATAATGAAATAAAGACAGCTTCGTTGGAAGAAAAAAGAGCATTCTTCTACAAGTTCTGGTTGTCTCGTTCGGAAAATCCAAAGAACGAATGGTTCAAATACAGAAAATTAGTTGAATATGCCAACAAGAATTTCTCTATAGGTAAGGTGCAAGGTTATATGTCCGACAGAGGTAGAGTATACTTACAATATGGTCCTCCAAAATATGTTCTTGACGAAAAGAATAAAGTGTCTACAAGAAATTTCCAATCAATAGGACATATACACTATTTGCCATATCAAATGTGGTTCTATGATTATATACCAGGAGATAACCCAAAACGTGCTTTTGTCTTCTTCGATGAATTAAGAACAGGAAATTATTATTTGCTTCATTCTAATGCAAAAGGCGAAGTACAAGATATGTATTGGGAACGTCGTTTGTCTGGAAATCAGTTGGAAGAAAATGTACAAGCCGAAGCTGGTGTACAGTTTGAAAGAGGTTACTAATATATAACCATGTTTAGTACTTGGCTTTTTTACGGAATATTAATGCCTATAGCATATTTGCCCATACAATTACTGTATGGGCTTGCTGATTTTATATATTTCGTTCTTTATCGTGTTATAGGTTATAGGAAAAAGGTAGTAGAGGCTAATCTTAGAAAATCATTTCCATCTAAATCTTCGGAAGAGATAAAGCTTTTGACAAAGAAGTTTTATCATCATCTTGCCGATGTGTTTATGGAAGCGGTGCTTAACTTGAGGCTGTCGGAAGAGAAGCTTTTTGAACGCTATAAATGTAGAAATGCCGAGATGCTAAAACCGTATTACGACGAAGGTAAAAGTGTAATACTAATGTCTTCGCACTATAATAATTGGGAATATATGATAACTTCGTTGGAGCATCAGTTGCCATTTCATGGTGTGGGAGTAGGGAAAGAACTGTCGGATAAAGTATTGGATAAGCATCTTACTAAGTATCGTACACGCTATGGTACAGAAGTGGTTTTTGCTTCTAATGTTCGCAATGTCTTCGATTATTATCATAAACATAGTGTGCCAGTGGCTTATATGATGCTTAGCGACCAATCTCCGAATAACATAAACAAATGTTGGTGGACGATGTTTCTTAACCAGGAGACTGGCTTTATATTCGGTGCTGAGTATTTTGCTAAGAAATATAATTGTCCTGTGTTTTATTACGATGTGGAAAAGGTGAAGCGTGGGTATTATGAGGTGACTTTTTACCCAATAACTGAAAATCCGAGTAATGAAAGTTATGGTGCTATTACCGAGAAGTATGTAAAACTTCTGGAACAAACGATAAATGAGAGACCAGAGTTTTGGTTGTGGTCTCACAAAAGATGGAAACATAAGAAACCTAATACAGCAATATGATGAAGAAGGTAGCAGTAGTTATTTTGAACTGGAATGGTAAAAAGTTTTTGGAAGACTTGTTGCCCACATTGGTGAAGTATACTCCTATGGATGTGGATATTGTAGTGGGAGATAATGCTTCTACGGATGATTCGGTAGCCTTTTTAAAAGCTAACTATCCTCGGATAATGGTAATACAAAACGATAAAAACTATGGTTTTGCTGAGGGCTATAATAGAGTGTTAGATAAGGTAGATGCCGATTATTTTGTTTTGCTGAATTCAGATATAGAGGTTACAGATAATTGGATAGCCCCAGTTGTGGATATGATGGATGCCGACGAGAATATGGCTATATGTCAGCCGAAGCTATTATCTTTCTATCAAAGAGATTGTTTTGAGTATGCCGGTGGTGCCGGTGGGTTTATTGATAGATATGGCTATCCTTTCTGTCGAGGACGTATATTTACCACTTTGGAAAAGGATGAAGGACAATATGATGATGCTTGCGAGGTGTTTTGGGCTACGGGTGCTGCTATGTTCGTAAAGGCAAATGTGTGGAAAGAGCTTGGAGGATTGGATAATGATTTCTTTGCCCACATGGAAGAGATAGATTTTTGTTGGAGAGCTAAAAATGCTGGTTACAAAGTGGGTTATTGCCCATCATCGGTTGTTTACCATGTTGGTGGTGGTACATTACCACCGAGTTCTCCGTTTAAGACTTATTTGAATTTTAGAAACAACTTTTATTTGCTGTTCAAGAATTTGAAGAAAACCCAACTCGCCTATGTGTTTCCTGTGCGTATAGTAATGGATTGGGTTGCGGCATCTAAATTTCTTATGGAAAAGAAACCTAAAGAA
>JAFZEK010000037.1 GCA_017560705.1 Bacteroidales bacterium
CATCATACACCTCTTTCATAAACAGAGCCCATATAGGCAATGCCGAGTTGGCACCTTGTCCGAGAGCCATAGAACGGAAGTGAATAGATCTCAGCTCCCCACCTACCCACACGGCAGTGGCAAGTTTTGGAGTTATACCTATGAACCATCCGTCGGAGTTGTTTTGAGTAGTACCCGTTTTTCCAGCTATTGGGTAATTCAAGCCGTAGCGATATTGTAGCCTTACGCCAGTTCCGCCAGACACTACGCCTTTCATAAGCTCAATCATCATATATGCAGTTTTTTCGTCGATAGCCTCATTTCTTTTAGGCACGAACTGTTCAAGCACCATACCTTTGCTGTCTTCTATTCTAGTAATTATTATCGGTTCCACATATTCGCCCTTGTTGGCGTATGTAGCCATAGCCCCAGCCATTTCGTATACGGACAAATCGGGAGTACCCAAGCATATAGCCGGCACAGGCTCTATAGGGCTTTTGATGCCCATTCGGCGTGCCAGTTCAATAACCACTTCTGGCGAACCTTGCTTCATCAAATATGCCGAAACGTAGTTCACGGAATGAGCCAAAGCCCACTTCAAAGTCACCATTTCATTTTCGCGTTCGTCGGTAGAGTTCTTCGGACACCAATCGGTGCCATCAAAATTTTCGAAGCACACTTCGGAGTTAGGCACTTCCGAACAAGGATAGAATGTACCATCCTGCATAGCCATAGTGTAGATAAAAGGTTTGAAAGTAGAACCCACCTGTCTGTGGCCTTGTGTTACATTGTCATATTTGAAATGACGATAGTTTATTCCACCTACATATACCTTTACATGTCCTGTTCCGGGCTCTACCGACATAACACCAGCATGAAGGAAAGACTTATAATATCTTATAGAATCCCACGGCGACATAACGGTGTCTTTAAGTCCGCTCCACGAAAAGACTTTCATTTTCACTTTTTCGTCGAAAGCCTTACGTATCTCTTTTTCAGTGAAACCATTTTGCTTCATGTGGTAATACCTATCAGACTGTTTCATGGCCTGAGTAAGATAAGTATTAATCTGCTCTTTAGTTATGTTCACAAAAGGAGCATCTTTCCTACCCTTCATTTCCTTGAAGAATGCAGGCTGCAAAGATTCGCCCAAATGCTTTTTCACAGCATTCTCAGCATATCGTTGCATTCTCGAATCAATGGTAGTATATATCTTCAAGCCATCTTTATGCACATCATAGTTATCGCCATTAGGCTTTTTATGATTCTTACACCAGTCTTTCATATATGCTCTTATATACTCTCTCAAATAAGTGGCAGTACCTTCATTGTGTGTTTGAGGAGTATATTTGGACATATTTATAGGCATTTCCTTCTTTTCGTCGTACTCTTCTTGCGACAAAAATCCAGCTTTCACCATTTGGCTCATTACAACATTTCTTCTCTTCATTGAACTTTCAGGATTCAACACAGGGCTATATGTAGTAGGAGCTTTCAACAGTCCTACCAATGTAGCAGCTTCTTCCACCGACAAATCGCCGGGTGTTTTTCCGAAGAATGTCTTAGCCGCAGTTTTTATACCAAAAGCATTGCTACCAAAATCCACGGTGTTCAAGTACATAGCCAATATTTCGGTTTTAGAATAGTTGTGTTCCAGCTTAGCAGCCACCACCCATTCTTTGAACTTGGAATGGACAAGGCCCAACTTTGTTTTTCTTTCCCTTGGGAAAAGATTCTTTGCCAACTGCTGAGTAATAGTACTACCGCCACCGGAACTGCGGTCGCCACCAATAAGAGTTTTTGCCAACACTCTTACCAAACTACGAAAGTCGATACCCGAATGTTCGTAAAATCTTACATCCTCGGTAGCGATAAGAGCATTCACCAAATTAGGCGACAAGTCCGAAAAATAAATATTAGAACGATTCTCAACACCAATAAATCCCAAAATCTCTCCATCGCAAGAGTACACCTCCGTTGCAAGGTTGCTCTTTGGATTTTCCAACTCTTCAAAAGAAGGCATAAAGCCAAACCAGCCCCAAGAGAGCATCAAAAAGAAAAGTATTATTGCCAACCAACATCCAATAAAAATATTCCACAATATTTTATACTTGAATGTTCGTTTCACTTCCTTTTGTTTCTTTTTATTTTGTGCCATAATATTCTAGTTTTATTCTTGTATTCTAACTATCTGATTTCCTCAATTCGAAGGCCTACACTTTCAATACCCACAACATTAGAATCCCTTAATCCGTGCCATACTTCAAATTTATACACACCGGTTTGAGGGAAAACAATATTCTTTCTTAAATAAAATCTATTATCCACATGCGAAGCCGATTCTTTGCCATACCATTCGCCTGTTGGTGCAGAAAGAGGACACTCCATAGTGTCTTGAGCCACACCGCCATCGGGGAACACCGTTTTTATAAATAAAAAAGCATTAGAATAGGGATAGTCCTTGGAATTTCTCATGTCTATATAGAAGTTATAGATATGAGGCAAATCATCTTGTTCCACAGTCACATTGAAATCCACTTTTTCATCTATACCCCATGGTTGGTCGATGGTTTGATGTTCGTCGTAGAATATCGACGAGTCGCAACCAATAAACATCGTTGCCGAAAATAATGCTATCAGCACGCAAACTACACTTCTCAAATATTTCATTACCATATATCTTTTATTTATTATCCTGTGCGTTGTTGTTATTGTTATTTTGTTTATTACCCTTTTTAGGATGATGATTTTTATTCTTTTTAGAAGAGTGCTTATTGTCGTTGGTTTGATGAGCAGCGCCACCGCCATTTGCTTGAGGTTTATTGGCGTTGTTGTTGTTAGCTTTGTTGCCTCCTCCTTGCTGATTTCTATTATTATTGTTCTTATTTGACGACGAATTTTGTTTGTCGTTATTATTGTTGTTGTTATTATTCTTTCGGTTGTTGTTTCGGTTTTTAGAATTATTTCCGGAGTCGCCTTTGCGTTGTTGTTTATCGTTGGCCGAAGATTCGCCTACACTATCAGGAGTGTCTTCCATCATCATCAACTCCATTTCGTATTCGCCCGAAGCATCATCTATCAATCCCGAAGCCGACATCAATTCGGTTTGATAATCTTCCAATTTATCAGGATACTGCTGATTATTGTTCATTTCTATTATAGCCTTAACGGAATCTACCGGTATAGCATACATATCGTTTTCACCTTCGTAGGAATACCACATTATGCCACGCAACACATCGGTCTTTCTATACATACCCAAGCCTTTCTTAGTACGTATATTAGTATTTGCCGATGGGAAATTCTTCAATGCGTCGGCATAAACTTCGTATTCAAAGTTCAAGCAACATTTAAGCTTACCACATTGTCCGGCTAGCTTTTGAGGATTAGGCAATATTTGTTGGGTTTTGGCCACGCTAGTGGTTACGGATTGGAAGTTTGTAAGCCAAGTGCAGCAGCACAACTCTCTGCCGCAAGTGCCTATACCACCTATTTTTCCTGCTTCTTGGCGTATACCTATCTGCTTCATTTCTATCCTCACCTTAAACTCTTCGGCTAAGACTTTAATAAGGTTTCTGAAGTCCACACGCTCATCGGCAGTGTAATAGAAGATGGCCTTAGAATGGTCTCCTTGAAACTCTACATCGTTTATCTTCATTTCCAGCCCAAGGTCTTCGCATATCTTTCGGGTTTTCAACAATGCAGCAGTTTCGTCTTTCATTGTTTCTTCCCATTTATCAATGTCGCTCTTCTTGGCTCTTCTGAAAAGTTTTTTTATAGAGTCGGAATTTATATCTATCTTTCTTTTCTTTATCTGCAATCGGCAAAGCTCTCCGGTCATGCTCACAATGCCCACGTCGTGTCCCGGAATACCCTCTACAGCTACCACATCGCCCTCGGTCACTTCCAAGCCATCGGGAAGGCGGTAAAACTCCTTACGATTATTCTTAAAACGCACTTCTACAATGTCAAACATCGTTTCGGTAGTAGGTCTTATATCTTTCATCCAGTTTTTTGCGTGCAGTTTGGCACAGCTACTCAACTCTGTTTGGCTCACAGGCACGTATGATTCAGGACATTTTCTGCAACCTCTGGATAGGAATAGAGGTTCCACATACTCAGCCCCTCCTATCTTAAAGTCGGGTTCAGTGTATGGATCCACAGCACTATCCTGCTCCATCAAAGGCGATGTCATTTTGTCTTCATAGTCATAAACAGCTTCTTTGCGTATTTCTTGGCTCAAAGCTTCGCTGCTCTTATAGGTGGTCACTTCTGCAAC
>JAFZEK010000310.1 GCA_017560705.1 Bacteroidales bacterium
CATCCCCTAAATATTCCAACCTCTCATTGTTCATCTTTACGCCTTTATGCGTCTCTTTCGATTTAGATTTGTGTAGAAAAGCCAACTTGTACAATTCCACTTTTCGTGGCTTAAAGCCCAAAACATTCGCAAAAAAGCTATAAAACTCTTCGGACTCTTTATTCTTATTTCTATTTAGAAAACTTAATCCAAACATTTACTTTACATGTTTTTGAAAGTAATACACACTTTATGCTCACCGTATGCCAATGTGCTATCCATTGCGAAAGAACCAGCCTCGCACCCTTGCCCATTGCATAACAAACCTAGTGAAACATTATCTTTATAGCCTTCAAAATGATTATTTGTTGCAGAAAGATATTCCTTTTCTACAACCAAGCACACAACAAAGGAAGCCGCTTCAGCGGAGCCCTTCAAACTTGTATTGAAAAAATTATATTCTATTGACATTGGATTAGCACACACATCGGCAACATAAGAGGAAAAAACAACAGAGGTCAACTCTGCACAGCCCGATTTCAGACATTGTGTGTATCCGCTTTTTGAAGTCTTTATATCATCGTCGCCCGAAAGCAGTAATGCTATATTAGCATCTTCAGCTACTTTATACAAACCGAACAAAGCATCATTCATAGCTTCAGCGACCCTCTTTACACCACAAACGGTATTTACATTGCATCCCCAAGTTAGGCGTTTATAAAAACAATCGTCGGAGATGGCTTTTTTTATTTCACGAGGAAGTTCTCTTCTGTTTTGTGGAACATCGAAACGAGTTATCAAGCAAGTCCCACTTACTCCTCCCAACAAATCATCCCAATGACTGAGAGTTGTTTTTCCGATAGGAGTAAGCGAGTCCAAACCTGTCACAACTACTCTTTTCAAATTCATAAGAGAACGTGAAATAAATTATTTAGTTGCATTTTCAATGTAAGCAATTGCATCACCAACTGTAGCTATTTTTTCAGCTTGATCATCTGGAATTTGAACATCAAATTCTTTTTCAAGTTCCATAATAAGTTCTACAGTGTCAAGAGAATCAGCTCCTAAATCATTAGTGAAGCTTGCTTCTGGAGTTACTTCTTTTTCATCAACTCCTAGCTTATCAACTATGATAGCTATAACTTTGTTTGTAATTTCAGACATGTTTCTAAAATTTTGAGTTTAATAATTTGCAAAGTAACGAAAAAAAAACCACATAAACGACACTTTTCAACACTTTTCTCCACCTTTATAGTTTAAAGAAATGATAAACAAATGTTTATAGATTACATTTTTTCTTTATCACGTTTAGTTTTACAAACACTTGTATATCAAGACTTAGAAGTCAAGCAAAAAGCTTATCTAATTATAATACAATAAGATAGAAAAAGAGCGATTTTTCTCGCTTTTTCCAAATAAAAATCTTATTTTTGCACTGTTTTTGCTTGTATTTGTTCATCTGAGCAACAAATTAAGCATAAGCAACTATAAACAAACAACTTACAGCTACACACATAGCTAAAACAAAGAAAATACTTTATTAATAATCAAAGAATTAGAAAAATAGAAAGATGGAAAAAGAAATAAATATTGCCATATTAGGTTCAGGAAACGGCTCAAATGCTCAAAGAATAGCAGAATATTTCAAAGATAACAGCCAAATAAAAATATCCACAATTATCTCGAACAAAAAGGATGCATACATCATAACCCGAGCTGAAAACCTGAATATTCCATGTCGTTACTTCAACCGTAACGATTTCTATAATACCGACAACGTATTGAACTATTTAAAAGAAAAAGAAATAGACTACGTTATTTTGGCAGGTTTTCTTTGGCTTGTGCCCGACAATCTTTTGAAAGCATTCCCTCAAAGAATCATAAACATACATCCTGCCCTACTACCCAATTATGGTGGAAAGGGAATGTATGGGTCGCACGTGCATGAATCAGTAATAGCCAACAAAGAAAAAGAAAGTGGAATCACAATACATTTTGTAGATGAAAACTACGACCAAGGACAAACAATTTTTCAGGCAAAATGCCAAATAAATCCCGATGACACTGCTGATACTTTAGCTCAAAAAATACATCTTTTGGAATACGAATACTTCCCAAAAGTAATAGAACAAGTTGTTGCAAATCAAAATTTTAACAACAACTAATAAAAGGACATACAAGAAGCAGACATTTACTCAGCCAAAAACAATTAGAACAAAAACGGATTTGCATGTTATAGTATTTTTTCTTTCGTTCAAAATATTATTATAAAGAAAAAACAGCAAATATACTATGCAAAGCTTCTATTGAAAAATTAGAACACAATATAAGGATATGAGAATAGGTGTAAACACTCGATTATTTTTAAGCAACAAACTCGACGGCATAGGATGGTTTGGTGTAGAAACAATGAAACGCATTACTCGAAACCACCCCGAACATGAATTCTTTTTCTTTTTCGACAGAAAACCAGATCCTGAATTCATTTTCTCTAACAATGTGACACCTATTGTATTAAACCCTCAAGCTAGACACCCTATATTATGGTTTTTGTTCTTTGAATGTAGCATAACACGAGCCTTAAAAAAACACAACATCGACCTTTTTCTATCTCCCGATGGCTGGATTTCGCTAAGAACAAAAGTGCCTACACTGACAGTAATCCACGACTTAAACTTTGAGCACTACCCAAATTTTTTGGCAAAATCTCATCAGATGTATATGAAATATTTCTTTCATCGATTTGCACAACATGCCACACGCATTGCTACAGTATCGGAATTTTCGAAACAAGACATTGTGAAAACATACGGCATTGCACCTAGCAAAATAGACGTGGTTTTCAATGGTTCTCATTCTAATTATTTTCCATATCCCGAAGAAGTAAAAAGAAGCACACGAGAAAAATACTGCAATGGAAGTCCGTACTTCATTTTTATTGGCACCATTATTATGAGAAAAAACTTAGCCAACTTGTTTAGAGCTTTCGACATATTCAAAGAAACCGACAAACAAGGAATTAAGCTCGTTGTCGTTGGGTCAAAAAAATGGTGGAAAGGAGAAATAGAGAATGCCTACAACGATATGAAACATAAAGATGAAGTTATTTTTATGGGAAGAGTTGCACCCGAAGAATTAGGAAAAATGTTATCCTCTGCATTAGCTCTCACATACGTATCGTTCTTTGAAGGATTTGGCATTCCTATACTAGAAAGTTTTTATGCCGAAACACCGGTCATAACGTCAAAAACGACATCAATGCCAGAAGTAGCAGGAGATGCCGCGCTCTTTGCAGATCCTTTTTCCATAGATGAAATAGTGTCAACTATGAAAGAAATATCCACCAACAAGGAGCTTAGAGAACAACTCGTAGAAAAAGGGAAAATTCAAAGAGAAAAATTCAGTTGGGACCTCAGTGCCGAAAAACTTTGGAATAGTATTTTAGAAACATCTAAATCAAAAGAATGAGAAGAAAAATATCTATAGCAGTATTCATTTTAGCATCGTATATAACACTCAACAATCAAGCCCAACAACTAGACGAAAATTTAATATACAACCACGACTTTGAATCATATCAAGAGTGTCCTCGCAAAATAGATGCATTAGGAGTGCTAACCACCGTAGATGCATGGTTTCAACCAACAGATGGCTCTGCAGACTATTTCAATAGTTGCAGCACAAAAGAATGTGGCGTACCCAACAACAAACTAGGAATACAAGAAGCACATTCCGGCAACGGATACTGCGGAATATACTGCTCAAAAACAGAATATCGAGAATATCTTCAAACTCAATTAAAACAAAAACTAAAAGCTGGAGAGAAATATAAACTTACATTCCACGTAAGTTTATCTGAATATTCATCAGCAGCCATATCTACAATTGGAGCAGTTTTATCTAATCACCGACTGTTCGACACGACAAAGTCCGTACTAATGAAAAAAGAAGAACAAAGGATAAACAAACAAATAAAACAAACAACATCCGTATATTACAAACCTCAAATAGTAAACACCTACGAAAGAGTACTTACAAACACAACAAATTGGGACACAATAAGCGGAGAATTTGTAGCACAAGGAGATGAAGAATATCTAACAATAGGGAACTTTTTTCCCGCCTCGCAATCGAATATCACAGAACTAAGCGATTTAACCTGCCTACTATCTGGTGCCTACTACTACATTGACGATGTATATCTTCACTGTCTTACATGCAAAGACACGCTACCAATTCTAGAAGATACTACCAAATATCTTATCGGTAAAACATTTGTACTTAAAAACATATTCTTCGAATTTGACAAAAGTAATATCCTTCAACAATCCTACAACGAACTTCAAAAACTAATAGAGACTTTAAATAATCACCCCGATATGAAGATTGAAATAGGAGGCCACACGGACAGCAAAGGCACAAAAGAATATAACCAACGACTTTCCGAAAATAGAGCAAAATCTGTAGTAAATTATTTAATCAACAACGGCATAAATGAAAAAAGATTAAAATACAAGGGATACGGTGAATCCATCCCCATCGACGATAATAATACGGAATCTGGTAGAATAAACAACCGCAGAGTAGAATTTAAAATACTATCCATTTAGGACAAGTCATTTCTTATTGCCATTGTTTACAAACTTTTGCATCCTCTCCATTATATAAACTGTAAAAATCGGAAACATCATCATCCCAAAGGCTGCCAATAACACCGATAGAATTTTCCCTATTGGTGTTGTAGCATTAATATTCGACCCTACAGTCGTTGCATCCATAAAAGCCCACCATATAGCCGAAAAATAATTATCCACACCACTGTTTACAGGTTTTTCTACTGCATAGAAAATCAAACTTGAAAAATATATAACCGTAACCAAAGATAATAAATATGATATAAAAAGATTCGACATCTTGCTTTTAGAAAACCAACTTACGACCATCACTAGTGCATATCCTCCTCTAAAAACAGGCATCAAACGCAAGCAATAATAGACATCATTCGGCAAATCCAAATTCAAGCTTTCTACTATCGATAAATAAGGAATAGAGACTAAAAAGAAAACGAAATGAGTGCAAATATATTTTATTTTATTCTCGGCAGACAATAGTCCTACAAAAAAATCTAATAAGAATAGCAAACAACTCCCAAATTGCAAGTGAATAAAAGTGGCTAAGAATTTAGTATCTGAAAAATGAAAAATCTCTATAGAAAAAGATACTATTATTACCAAACTTCCTAATAACACTAGTACCTGTAACACTCTTTTAAAACGACCAAGGCTTTTAATCATATTTTTCTTTACAGAACATCTATTCAATACAAAATGTTCAAATTATCTCATTAAATAAAAGAAAAACCTCAAAATAAATCCACCTACATACAAAACATATACAACAAAAAAAGAACAACAATTATACTCTAGGCAACTTCTAAAAATTGCTTTGCAAGTGATTTGCGAATTTTCACTAGAAATCTTTCTAGTTTCTTTTGATTGAGCATAGCCCGCTA
>JAFZEK010000038.1 GCA_017560705.1 Bacteroidales bacterium
CACCTGTGCAGGAGTGCCTGTGCAGATAGGGATCCAACCTGTGATGGGTTATACTTATAGATGGATAACTTCGGGCGTGAGCGATAACACGGTGGCCAATCCGTATGTTACTATTGACGGAACGACTACTCATATATTATTGATAAATAATGGTATATGTGTGGATACTGTTTTTCAAACCGTGGATTTATTGCGTTTCGATTTGGCTATAACCTACGATACAAACTCATGTACCAACCCAATAATGTTTAGCGTAGAAACATCTATGACGGATGTTTTTTATCATTGGTCTTCCAATTCTTCTTTTACAGATACTTTAAATACAACAGTTCAAATACCTGATGTTTACCTATATATAACTGAACCTAGCTATTATTATGTTAAGATTTATAATAGTGAAGGTTGCTTTACGATAGATAGTATTTTCGTGAATCTTGGTTTGCTTACCATAGATTTAGAAATTACTGACCCTCAGTGTCCTGATAGCTGTAATGGCAGTGTAATAGCTCATATAAATAATGGAAATCCACCATTTTCCTATACATGGACTTCTTTATTATACTCTACTGAAATTACAACAGCGGATTCTGTTTTGGATAGTCTTTGCGACGGCTTTTATAATATCGAAGTTGCGGATGCATTGGGATGTACGACGCAGAAAATTTTTACACTAGTAGACCCTGAGCCTCCACTGTTGGGCCGAAATGTAGTTATGCCTCCATGTGGCGAGGTGTGTATGGGAAGTATCTCATTGACAGTGTCCACAAATGGTGGCGAGTATGACGAATCGGATTTTTCATTCTTATGGTTGGATGATAGCACCACGCTGTCTTATCGTGATAGTTTGTGCGAAGGAGAATACATAGTGATGATAATAACTCCCACTAATTGTGTTTTCTACGACACTATTATATTGAAAAGCGAAGAAGAAATCAGCGTTTCCAGCACAATAAAACCAGCTTGTGGCGATGACTGTGATGGAAGGATATATACCTCAGTATCTGGCGGCACAGCTCCCTACACTTATAATTGGAGCGATGGAAGCACAGGTGCAACTATTGTAAACCTATGCGAAGGGGTGTATGTTCTTGATGGAACGGATGCTGTAGGCTGTCATTTTACTGATACGGTGGAAATCTTTTCTGTGCATACTTTTGATTCTGTGGATGTATGGGCGGATAGATACACCATTTTTAAAGGCGAAAGCACAACGTTGCATTCCACTTATATTCCTAATGTTACCTACGTTTGGACACCAACAGAAGGACTTGAAAATCCTAGTTCATATACCACTGTGGCATCGCCCGAAGACACTATTGTATACTATCTGACAATGGTGGATGAGTATGGATGTAAATATACTGACACAGTGAAGATAAACTGTATAGAGGTGATATGTGGTCTTCCTAATCTTTTTATTCCCAATAGTTTTTCGCCCAATGGCGATGGCGTGAATGATAAATTGACATTCAGAGGCGAGTGGATACGTTCTTTCAAAATATCTATCTTTTCACGATGGGGCGAAAAAGTGTTTGAAACTTCGGATATAAATGCTTATTGGGACGGAATGTATAAAGACAAAAAATGCCATTCGGGAGTGTATATGTATGTGTGCGAAATAGTGTGCGAAGACAATCAGGAAAGCATAGTAAAAGGCGACATAACTATAATATGGTAGGTCCACACGGAAGGGTGTTTTTGATGAGAAATTGGACCTGAAAAAACTACATCACGATGCAGTTTATTTTTCCTCGAGATGTAGTTTCATCTGCATCGGGAGGAAAAATAATTTTCCTCGTGATGTAATTTCATCTGCATCGAGATGTAAAAAACGGCGTTTATATGCTATTTTATAGTGCTCGGGTGTCAAATTTGTGATGATTTGGTTTATAGATGTTTATGCACGAGCACGGTGGATTTGCCAGTTGTGGTGTGATTTTATCGCATGCATAAGATTTTGGATAGAAGTCGAAGACGTTAGGATTTTTCCTTCCATTTTCGTCAAAAAAAGGAAATTTTCGATGGTTCTTTGACAAAAATCCAATAAAATTGTTTATTTTTGTAGTTGAAAAAGAAAGATAATGATACTTAAAATATACGAAGATAATCCTAATTATAAGGATATTATACGAATAGTTAAAGTTTTGGAGAATGGAGGATTGATAGTTCTGCCTACTGATACTTTGTATGCTTTTGCATGTAGCATGAGCCACAAAAAGGCGGTAGAAAGAATGGCTAGTCTGAAAGGAACCACGTTGGATAAAGCGAAGTTTTCGTTGATATGCAAGGATATAAGTCAGCTAACGGAATATGCTAAACCATTGGATAAGCCTACTTATCAGTTGATAAGGACAGTTTTGCCAGGTCCTTATACATTTATAATGGATGCCAATGGCAATGTGCCTCGCTTGTACCAAAATCCCAATAAAACAATAGGGTTGCGAGTGCCGCATAATCCTATAGCTCATGCAATATTGGAGGCAATGGGAAGTCCGCTGATTGCCACATCGGTAAGGATTGAAAATGAAGATATGGAAACAGAATATCTTACAAATCCGGAACTTATATTCGAAGAATTTAGGGATAAAGTGGATTTGGTGGTGGATGGAGGCATCGGCGAAGATGAACCATCGACGGTAATAAACTGTAGCAATTCGGCATTGGAAGTTATTCGTTACGGAAAAGGAGAAATTGATATTTAATAAGCTATGTTACAACATCTTGAAATAGAAAATTACGCACTCATAAAGTCATTGAGCATTGATTTTAATGCTGGTTTTACTGTCATTACAGGTGAAACGGGTTCGGGTAAGAGTATAATACTTGGAGCCTTGGGGTTGCTACTAGGGCAAAGAGCTGATGTACAAGTGTTGTTGGACAAGGAAATAAAATGTGTGGTAGAAGGCACTTTCGACATTTCTAAATTGGCTTTGCATCCTTTCTTTGAGGAAAATGACTTGGATTATGATGATACTCTTATACTTAGGAGGGAAATACAGCCTAGCGGAAAGAGCCGTGCTTTTATTAATGACTCTCCAGCTTCGTTGCAAATGATGAAAGAGCTTGGTGCATTTATTATTGATATACATTCTCAGCATCAGACGCTTACTCTTACTAGTGCTGATTCTCAGTTGAAAATACTAGATGTATTGAGTGTTTGCGACGATGCCAGAAAAGCATATGCTCAAGAATATGAGATATATAAATCCTTGAAAAATAAATTGTCCAACTTGGAAGAGCAGGACAAGAAGAATAGACAGGATTACGACTATTACACTTTTCTTTATGATGAATTGAAGGCAATGCAACTTCAAGAGAATGAGCAAGAAGAGTTGGAAGAAGAGTTGAAGTTATTATCAAATTCGGAAAATATAAAGTATTCGTTATCATCGGTTATTCAAGGGTGCGATGATAGTGATGACTCGGTAATATCACGTCTTTTGTCATGCAAATCATTGTTGACGAAGGTGTCGTCTTATCATTCTTCGTTAGAGCAGGTTGCGGAGCGTTTTTCGTCTACAATAATAGAATTTAAAGACATTATATCGGAGCTTAAGACTATAGATGGGCAAGTTCAGTATTCGCCTGAACGTCAGGAAGAGGTGAATAATAGATTGGATTCCATCTATAAGTTGGAAACGAAACATGGAGTGTCGACCGTTGGCGAATTGATAGGCATAAAAAACGATTTGGAAGAGCGTTTGCAAGCAGTATTGGACATGGATGAAATGTTGGAAAAGGCTAGGCAAGAGCTTGCAGAGTCGGAAGAAAGGTTAAAGAAATATGCTGCTGATTTGACTGCAGTTAGAGAAAGTTCTGTAAGCTATTTAGAACAACAGCTAGCACCGATATTGTGCGATTTGGGAATGAAAGAAGCTGTTTTCAAAGTAAATATGTCGAAATCGGAAAAGTTTTTACCTATAGGAATTGATGAGGTGAACTTTATGTTCAATGCAAATAGAGGCGGCGAAATCAGAGAGATAGGTAAAGTAATATCGGGCGGTGAATTGTCGAGGGTAATGCTAGCTATAAAATCCGTTATTGCTTCGAGGTCGCTTTTGCCTACTATTATATTTGATGAAATAGACACCGGTGTTTCGGGCGAGATAAGTATAAAAGTGGGAAACATAATGAAACGAATGACTTCGACAACACAGGTGTTGGCTATCACTCATTTACCACAAATAGCAGCTAAGGCTGATACTCATTTGAAGGTGTACAAGCAGATAGAAGGCGAACGAACATTATCCAGAATGACGATATTGGATACTGATAGCAGGGTGGAAGAGATAGCAAAAATGCTATCGAGCGAAAAGATGACGGAATCGGCATTGGCAACAGCCAAGGAATTGATGATGGATGCGTAAGCTCATGCATTGGTCACAATGTTTTTAGGATAAAAGATATTGGATAGTATCTTATGATTTAGCTCATCAGCGAAATAGGCAAATACTATTATTATTATATGTGTTGAACGATGAAAAAGAAAAATAATAGTGCAAAAATAATTAGAAATTAGAATAAAATGAGCGAGCTGAACTAAAAATATGAGCTATCTAAATATCGGAAAAATAGATGAATGTAAAAGGTAATGTGATTTCAATTTGAATAATTTCATTTTTTTTCGTACCTTTGCACGATTTTTTATTAGGATAGAAAAACTTATTATATAATATGATTCGTAATATAGCAATAATAGCACACGTAGACCACGGGAAGACAACTTTGGTGGATCGTATGTTGCATCAGGCAAAACTTTTTAGAGAAAACCAAGAGACTGCAAATTTGATATTGGACAATAATGATCTTGAACGCGAAAGAGGTATTACTATATTGTCTAAGAATGTATCTGTAAATTACAAAGGTACAAAGATAAACATTATCGATACTCCTGGTCACAGCGATTTTGGAGGCGAAGTGGAACGAGTGTTGAACATGGCGGATGGCGTTCTGCTAGTGGTGGATGCTTTTGAAGGTCCGATGCCTCAAACACGATTTGTGCTTCAAAAAGCTATAGAATTGAATCTAAAGCCTATTGTTGTTATAAACAAGGTGGATAAGCCTAATTGTAATCCTGAGCTTACACAAGAAGCTGTTTTTGATTTGATGTTCAACTTGGGAGCCAATGAAGATCAGTTGGATTTTCCAACAGCATACGGTTCTTCAAAACAAGGTTGGATGAGTAGCGATTGGAATACTCCAACAGAAGATATTTCTTATTTGATGGATTTGATAGTAAATCATATACCAGCTCCAGAGGTGTTGGAAGGAAATACACAAATGATGATTTCTTCGTTGGATTATAGTTCTTACATTGGTAGAATAGCAGTAGGACGTTTGCAAAGAGGAAGTTTAGAATCCGGGCAGGATGTAATGCTTGTGAAACGTGATGGAAAGCAAATACGTTCGAGAGTGAAAGAGCTTTACACATTTGAAGGTTTGGGAAAAGAAAAGGCCAAAAATGCATTGCAAGCAGGAGAAATATGTGCAGTACTATTAGATTTGGATAAAAATGTGAACTTTGAAATCGGTGATTCAGTATGCGACATTGAAAATCCAGAGCCTTTGAAGCCTATCAAAATAGATGAACCTACAATGAGTATGTTGTTCACAATTAATAATTCTCCATTCTTTGGCAAAGAAGGTAAGTATGTTACATCTCGTCACATTCGTGAACGCTTGTACAAAGAATTGGAAAAGAATTTGGCAATGCGTATTGAAGAAACAGATAGCCCAGATTCTTTGATAGTGTTTGGAAGGGGTATTTTGCACTTATCTATCTTGATAGAAACTATGCGTCGTGAGGGGTATGAGTTGCAAGTAGGTCAGCCAAAGGTTATTGTGAAAGAAATAGATGGTAAGAAATATGAACCAGTAGAACAACTTACAATTTTGGTTCCAGAAGAGTTTTCTAGCAAGGTTATAGATATTGTTACTCGTCGAAAAGGAGAAGTAGGTTCTATTGACACCAAAGGCGACCGTGTACAATTGGAGTTCACAATTCCATCGAGAGGTATAATTGGACTTAGAAATAATTTACTTACAGTAAGTAACGGTGAAGCTATAATAGCACATCGTTTTAAAACTTTCGAACCATGGAAAGGCGAACTAGGAAGCTACAAAATGGGTGCATTGATAGCAAAAGAAACTGGTACATCCACAGCATATAGTATAAGTAAACTTCAAGATAGAGGTCAATTTTTCATAGAACCTGGCGAAGATGTGTATGCAGGTCAGGTAGTAGGAGAAGGATTAAGACCTGATAATGATATAGTAATAAATGTTATCGTTGGAAAGAATTTGACCAACATGCGAAGCAAGTCGGCCGATGATAAATCAACGACTACACCTGCTATAAAATTCTCATTGGAAGAAGCGATGGAATACATCCGCGATGATGAATATCTAGAAATTACTCCAACATCTTTACGTATAAGGAAGATAATTCTTGATGAAGTGGGTAGAAAAAGAGCACGTAATGCTGCTGAAGAATCTGAACAATAATATAAGATAGGACAGTAGGATATAAATAATTCATAGTAAGTAGACTTAAAAAGGATATTACAGAAAGTTTTGTAATATCCTTTTGGGTAGGCTTACGTGTCGTTTATATTTTGGATTTCTAGTTTTTATGAGATACAATTATATCTACGGCAAAAAGTAAATATATGTATAAAGATAATAATATGAAGACATTGGTTTTTGCTACAAATAACGAACATAAACTTTCGGAAGTAAAGAATTTGTTGGAAGGAGTAATAGCAATAAAAAGTCTAAAAGAGATAAATTTAGATGGCGATATTCCAGAAACTGCAGATACTTTAGAGGGTAATGCAACACAGAAAGCTGAATTTATTTATAGTAGAATAAATAGTGATTGTTTTGCCGACGATACAGGGTTGGAAGTAGAAGCCCTTGGTGGAGAGCCAGGAGTATATTCTGCTCGTTATGCAGGTGAAAACTGTTCTTTTTCAGACAACGTGAACAAGTTGCTGAATAATATGAAGGAAAAAACTAATAGAAAAGCTCGTTTTCGTACTGTTATCTGTTTGATTGAAAATGGTGAAAAACACTATTTTGAAGGAGTTGTTAATGGTACAATTATAGAAGAAGGAGTTGGAAATATGGGATTTGGATATGACCCAATATTTCGTCCCGACGGATTCGATGTTACTTTTGCTGAAATGTCTTTAGATGAAAAGAATAAAATAAGTCACAGAGGTATTGCAACGGCTAAGCTAGTGGATTATTTGAAGAAAAAGAATTTATGAAAAAGAAACTTTTGTTGTTGGTATGCTTGTTTGTTGTTTTGACTTCTAATGCACGAGGTAATCAAGAAGGTAAACATGGAAGTCCGATAATAAGTATTTTTACAAATTATCATACAGGTATTGGTGTTGATAGGGAACGAGGTGGTTTTGAATTAGAACGAAGCTATCTAGGTTATCAGTATCAATTGGGAAAAGGATTGTCGGTTAAAGCAGTAATGGATGTTGGTACACCTAAGGCAACGAAAGGAGATTATGATAGATTGGCCTATATTAAATATGCACAAATAACATGGAAAAAAGATAATTTCACTCTACAAAGTGGACTTATACCTACATTGTTGTTTGGAGTGCAAGAAAAGTTTTGGAATCATCGTTATGTTATGCAATCCTTTATGGGTAGATGTAAGTTTGGAAGTAGTGCCGATTTAGGACTTTCTGCATCATATAGATTTGTAGATTGGTTTTCAATGGATGCTATTTTAGTAAATGGTGAAGGATACAAAAAAATCCAATCTTCGGATGGAGGAATGCTTTATGGATTAGGCCTGACATTGACGCCGATAGACGGATTTTTGCTAAGGTTTTACTCTGAATTAAACCAAACAGAATCTACAAATGTTTTTAATTATGCTATGTTTATGGGCTATAAAAATGAGTATTTTTTACTTGGAGCTGAATATGATATGCAGAGACTTGATGATGAAGGATTAGTTAAGAGTGGATTATCCGTTTACGGGAGTGTAGACTTCAGTAATAAGGTTGAAGGCTTTTTAAGAATGGATAAATTAGATTCAGAAGAAAGTGAAGATGGTGAAACCGTTTTTGTTTTAGGTTCTCAGTTCGTTTTAACAGAGAATATAAAGATAGCACCGAACATTCGAATGTTTGTACAAAATAGCGATGTAGAATCGATAGCAAAATATATGGTATTTATAAATTGTAGTTTTGTATTGTAGCATTTAGTTTGTATGAGTGTTTAATTATTTATTGATAATGAAAAGATACTTGTATTTCGAAAAGAAGTTTAGATAGATTCAAAGATTATAACCACTGAAAATAAAAGAGAAAAAATATGGAATTGTTAGAAGTTCAACCCATAGAGATAGTACAGAGCTATTCAAATGCCAATTCATATATATTGGTATTAATGGAACCCAAGAGTAGGTTAAATATACCTATTTTAATAGGAGAACATGAAGCTCAAGTATTGATTTTGGCTAAAGAGAATTTGAAGCCAATTCGTCCTCTTACTTATAATATTGTAGTAGATTTGTGCGAGAATTATTCTTTGGAGTTATCTAGAATTGTTGTGGATAAATTTTCAGAAGGAATATTTTATTCATCTCTTTATTTTACAGATGGTATTACAACCAAAAAAATAGATAGTAGAACTTCAGATGCTATCACATTGGCGTTGTCGATGAATGCAACTATGTATGTGACAAAATCTGTTTTAGATGAAACGGGTGTAAGTGCAGATTTTCTGTCGGATGATGATGATACAGCTACTTGTGATGAGTGTCCAACGCTAGAAGACTTGGAAGCTCAGTTGAAAATATTAGAAAGTAAGGAAGAGTATGAAAAAGCTGCAGAGTTAATGCAGCAAATTAATAAGATGAAAGAA
>JAFZEK010000311.1 GCA_017560705.1 Bacteroidales bacterium
CAAAAAGTAGAAATAATGACGAAAAAACTACTTTTTTTTGGTGCTGATACTAAGGATGATACAAAATATTTTTCTCTTTTTACTCCGTTATTCAAAAAAAAATCGTAATATTGCCGTTTAATTCGAGTATATTTTTTAGAGTTTATGAAAATGAAAAGGATACAAAAAATTGCTGTTTTATTTACAACCCTATTAGTTATGGGTCAGGGAGTTAACGCACAAGATTATGCTTTCTCTCAGTTTTATGCCAATCCGCTATATTTGAACCCCGCTTTGGCTGGTTCCAAGGTGTGTCCTAGGTTCTCATTGAATTATCGTAACCAATGGCCAGGTTTGGTATCTGCCTTTACCACGGTATCAGCATCTTACGACCAATATTTCGAAAGATTGCATGGAGGTATTGGTGCTTATGTTCTGACAGATCGTCAGGGAGACCACGGTGCATTGAAAACAACTCATGCAGCCTTTATGTATTCATTTCGTTTTCAGGTTTCTAGAACCGTATATATAAATGCAGCTTTGCAAGCATCTTTGGTGAATAAGAACTTGGATTGGAGTGTGTTGAGGTTTCCAGATCAGATAGATCGTGATTTTGGATTCATATTTGACACTAAGGCAGTACCACCAGATGATGTAAATCTTTTCTATGCAGATTTCAATGCTGGAGTTGTAGCTTATAGCAAAGATTGGTATGCTGGAGTATCAGTTGCTCACCTTACTCAGCCCGATGAAGGATTCTATGGGCTAAGCCAATTGCCTATGAAGATAACTGTACATGGTGGTGGTCTGATAAACTTAGCTGAAGATCAACGTAGAACATCGTTCCTTGACTTAGGTTCTCCTGTTGTATCTCCAAATCTTATCTATCAACACCAAGGTGGATTTAATTACTTCAACTATGGTCTATACTTGGATTGGATTCCATTCATGGTTGGAGCGTGGTTCCGTCATGGAATTGAAAATGCTGATGCTTTCATTTTCTTGATAGGAATCCAACAACCACAGTTTAAGTTGGGATATAGCTATGATGTTACAGTGTCTAAGCTTTCGAATCAATCACATGGAGCTCATGAAATCACATTGGGCTTTATGTTACCATGTCCAGACAAGCCACATAGAGTGAAAACAATTAGCTGTCCATCATTCTAATCAAGTAAATGAAACAAAAATAGAAATATAACGTATCAAAATAAATACGAAATTAAATAAAGGAAAAACCATGAAAAGTTTAAACAGAGTAAGTTTCTTAGTCGTAGCAGTTTTGTTGCTAGTAGGATGTAGTAAACAAGCATCGGAAACAACAGGGTGGAATTATAATGATTCCAAATGGGGTGGTTTTGAAGTTTCCCCAAATACAGAACAAATCACAGGACCTGGTTTGGTGTTCATTGAAGGAGGTTCTTTCCAAATGGGACGAGTAGCTGATGATACTCGCTATCAATGGAACAACGTTCAACACACTGTGACAATTTCTTCTTTTTATATGGATGAAGTAGAGGTAACAAACCTTGCCTATCGTGAGTATATCTATTGGTTGAATAGAGCTTATGGTAGTGAATATCCTGAATATGTAAGAAATGCTTATCCTGATACAAATGCATGGAGAGAAAAATTGCGTTATGCAAATCCAATGGTTGATTATTATTTCCAATCACCTAATTTCAATGACTATCCTGTTGTTGGGGTTACTTGGGAGCAAGCCAGTGCTTATTGTATATGGAGATCTAACCGCGTAAATGAAAAAATAGCCATAGATGCTGGTATTCTTCCATTAGACTTTACAGATTTGAGAGCTGAAAGTGCTTTCCAAACTGATGTTTATTTCGCAGGAAGATACAGAGGTGAAACTAAAAGAGAAATGGATAATTTAGATCCAGCAGCAGGTGGTGAACCTCGTCGTGTAAATAAAGCTGATGGTATATTCTTACCTAATTACAGACTTCCAACCGAAGCAGAATGGGAATATGCTGCATTAGGACTTGTAGGTGCTACTTCTGATGGTCGTATCTTAGAACACAGAGTTTATCCTTGGAATGGTCAAAGCACTCGTTCTGCTGAAAAAGATTATTATGGACAATTCCTTGCAAACTTTAAACGTAGCCGTGGAGATAATATGGGTATAGCAGGTGATTTGAACGATGGTTCTGTATACACTTGTCCTGTAAGATGGTTTTTCCCGAACGATTATGGTTTGTACAATATGGCTGGAAACGTAAGTGAATGGTGTATGGATGTATATAGAAAACAAACTCAACCTCTTGACGGTGAAGATGTAAACCCATTTAGAGGTAATGTATACAAAACTTACACTGTAGTGGACGAAGAAATATTGATCAACGACACAACTGGTGGTATCGTTTACAGAAATATTGATGATGATTTGAATAGAAGAAACTATCGTCAAGCTGATAATATCAACTTCTTAGATGGTGATTACTCTTCTCTTATCTATGATCCAAATACAAGCTCTAGTATACGTAGCTGGGCTAGCAATAGCGATTCTGAAGAAGAAGTAGATGAAGGTGCTGCTGAAATGTTAGCAAATCAAGATAGCGTTTCCAATATGATGTATCGTAGATCTGATGGAAATCAAGCTGGTATTACTTCTATGATTAATAATAAAGTACGCGTAGTAAAAGGTGGTTCATGGAATGATCGTATTTATTGGATGCAACCTGCTACAAGACGTTATTATGATCAAGATAAGTCTACATCTTGGATAGGTTTCCGTTGTGCTATGGATAGATTGGGTGCTCAACGTTTCGAAAAATAGATTTTTTAATTAAGATATACGACAAGGCTGCCCTGTGCAGCCTTTGTTGTTTTGTATTAACTATATAATTTTTGGGATATATGAACGACGTAGAAAAAAGAAGTTATGCATTAGGTTGCGATGTCGGAAATAATTTTAAAATGATGAATCTTTCTATAGAAAAAGATTCATTTGCTCAAGGTGTTATGGATGCTTTAGCAGGGAAAATTGCTATGACTGATGCCGAACTAAGTGCTCAATTTGAATTGATAAACAAAGAACTTGAAGAAAGACAAAGAAAACAAGCTAGTGCAGAAAAAGAAGCCGGTGAAAAATTCTTAGCTGAAAACAAAGTGAAGGATGGTGTTGTTACTACAGTTTCTGGGTTGCAATACAAAGTTATAACTATGGGCACAGGAGTTAAACCTTCGGCTACAGAAACTGTAAAGGTGCATTATCATGGTACTTTGATTGATGGTACGGTGTTTGATTCTTCAGTTCAACGTGGCGAACCTATTGAATTTCCTTTGAACAGAGTTATCAAAGGTTGGACAGAAGGTCTTCAACTTATGCCTGTAGGTTCCAAGTTTATATTCTATATTCCATCTGATTTGGCCTACGGTGAAGCTTCTCCAAGCCCTCTTATCAAACCTAATTCTACTCTTATTTTTGAAGTAGAATTATTGGATGTTCGTAAATAAAATATGTAATTATACAAATGAGTGGTTTTCTCTTTTTGGAAACTACTCATTTTTTTCTTAAGATCTATGCAAATATATCTATTAAAAATACCGACATTAGATGATTTTCTAGATAATTTGGAGCGTATGAAAGTTTTTATTCACGAAAGTCAGCATAGTATTTTTGATGTAAAAAACAAAGGTCAGGTGGCATCTGCGTTGGCAAAAGTGGTTGTTCAATACTTAGCAGAAAAGGAATTTGGGCAAAAAGCATTGCTATTTTCTTCTACAGCTAATGGAAAACCTTTTATAGAATCATTGCCCGATTTTTGTTTTAATATATCGCATTCGAAAGATTTTATTGCTATAGCCATTGATAGAAAAGCCGTGGGAATAGATGTAGAGACATTGAGAGATTATAAACCATTGGTGGCAAAACGTTTTTTCCATGAGAATGAATATTGCTTTTTAGAATCTTTGTCGCACGAAAAGCAAGATGTTTTTTTTACCCAAATATGGACGTTGAAAGAAAGTTATGTAAAGTTTACAGGACTAGGTATTGCAAATAATTTTTCAAACTTTTCGATTATTCTTGATTCAGATGAAGTGAAGATAGAGGGAAAAAAACATTTATCGGTATATTTTAAGCACTATGTTTTGTCGGATTCGGTGTTTGTGAGTGTGTGTGCAACTTCCAGTAGTTTTCCTAGCGAGGTAATAGAGTTGTCGTTTCCAAGTCTAATTATAGATGGCGATTTTTAGACCAAAATGATGCGATAATTTATGTAAGGGGAAAGACATTGCGATCTGGAGGAAATTTAGGAAAAGGCGAGTGTGTATCTGGTTTGGGATTGAAACAAGAATTGTTTTTATATGTTTTATATTCGTAGAAAAAACAATAAAGATTTTGTATAATGGAAACAAATGTATTTACGACTGAATGGATTTCTCAAATACCTCAATATTATGATACATTTTTGATGATAAAGCCAGGATTTACTCAACGCTCGCAAATTATTTTAGAGCTATTTTCGGAAGCTGGTTATAGAGTGATGAAGCAAACAAAAAAAACTCTCTCATTTTCGGAAGCAGAAGTTTTGTACATAATGTATAGAGATAAGCCTTACTATGCTGAATTGTGTACATATATGTCTAGCGATTTTACAAAAGGATTTATTATGAAATCGCCCTATTTGAGAGAAAGTTGTGTGATGAAAGAAACAAATAAATGGAAAGAATATTTCAGACAGTGTTATGCAAAAGATGAAATGAGAAATGTTATGCATACTTCCGACAACTTTATAAATTTGCAACGTGAAGCTCGATTGTATTTCTTAGGAGTGCCTGACGATTTTTGTTGCACAAATGAAATTTTGCAACCTCTGCAGCAAGATTGGTAATGTTGGGGTGTATGTTTATTACAAGAATGGCTTTTGTTGAGAAAATGGAGAAGAATGAAATCTCGGTTGAGCAATTTGAAGAGTTGATATAAATCTGCGTGATTGATTAGTTGTTTAAGGCAACTTCTGAAAACTGCTTTGTAGGTAATTTGTGGAATTTTCTTCGACTGAGCATAATAAGCTATACGGTTTAAAAAGGAATATAATGACCTCAAGAGTGAAATACAAGGCTTGGAAAAAAATTGAAAGTGAATTCTTCTATATTGCTCGAAAGTGGAATTTTTCGAAGTTGCCCTAAGCAAAGGTTGAGCTTGGGTACACAATATTTTTTTAGTTTTTCTTTTCTATATTATTGCAATTTAGGCATGAATACTATGTTTACTTGAGTTCTTTTCGTAGTCAATAGTGTTGATTTTCACTTTTAATATTCCGATTTGTTGATGCGGACTATAATTGATA
>JAFZEK010000039.1 GCA_017560705.1 Bacteroidales bacterium
AAAAAAGGAGCCAAGAGCAAGAAAGAGCCTATTCCGGAAATGGAATTGCCCTACAACAGCAATGACTGCTTGTTTGCTATAGACCTTAAAGCCGACATTCCTTTTGGCCCTGCCCAAGCACCTAAAGGTGGTGGACGAATAATGGAAATACAACGTGATTCCAAGAATCCTCATGTTTTCGAAGTGGAACACAATACCGTATGGTACAAGTTTGTAGCTCCTTACACTGGTCAGTTGTATCTTGAAATTACACCTACCGATCCAAAAGACGACTACGACTTTTTGGTATACAAGTACACTAACCAATATTTCACCAACAACCTTACAGCTGGTAAAATCAAACCTATAGTATCCAACCTTTCTCTTCCCGATTCTGTAGCAAAAGGTTGCACTGGTATTTCTGACAAAGGTACAAAGAAATATGTAAGCAAGAACGACACCATGCCTTACTCTCAACCTTTTGAAGTTAAACTAGGTGAAGTATACTATATAGTGCTTGACCACCCTGCTTACGAAGGCAAAGGTCACACTATCAAAGCTCACATACATGTAGAATCCATCGAACCTAAAGTTATAGTGTACGATGACAAACAAAAGAAGAGTATACCAGTAGAACTATTGTTGATAGAAAAGAACACCGACAACAGAGTGGTACTTAAAGACAACAATTTCAAGAATGGTAAATTCAAACTTGTTCCAAAGTTCAACTATGCTTTGTATGTAAAGAAAGACGGCTATTTCTCTGTATACCGCGATTTCAACGCTAACATTTTCTTGGAAGACACTCTTCTACGCATAAAGATGAATAAGATAGAAAAAGGCGTTAAGTTCCAACTATCGGAAGTATACTTCGAAGAGGCTGGCACCGTACTTATGAAAGAAAGTGACTCACTTCTTATGATATACGTTCAAAAATTCTTGAACCACCCCGAAGTGTCGTTCAATATCAAAGGCTACGTAAACACCTACGGTTTCGACGTGGATGCTGATATGAAAAACTCTTTAGAAAGAGCTACTGCTGTTCAAGAGTTCTTTATAAAGAATGGTATAAATAAGAATAGAATCACCGTGTCGGGCATGTCGAAAAGCGACATACGCAAGACTACCAACGAAAATATGAAAGATGGTAAACCTAATACGGTGAAAATAGAGATTACGATAACCGATATTGTCAAAAAGCCATAGCTTCGTATGGCAATATTAGGCTTGTGTTTGACTACTCATAACATTATCATATTTAGAGCCGAACAGCTATTTCTTGTTCGGCTTTTTCTTTAATACTATAGTTGTCATCCTCTATTGTTCTGATAGAACAAGCCTACAAATACACCCTACTGTAAAAGAATAAAATAAAGAAATAATAAAATACTAATAACAATGAAAGCATACAACACACTAAAAACAATAGGATTGAGCTTATTACTAATGGCTATATTGCCCATTACAGCAAAAGCTCAAAAGACAGAGTACTCCATACACTTTGGAGAAACATTACCAGTAGATAGCTACAGAGCATCCAAAAGCTACGACGGCAACGTTGCATGGCTAAGCAAAACCACATTGGCAGGTGCCGATGTTGGGATAAATCTTGGTGGAAAAATGAAATACAACTTCGATGCTGTAGAAGGTCTTGGAATAATAGCTACTATCGACATATTCTACAACGGTGACAACGTAGACGTAGAAAACTGGCAAGAAGATAATATCGCTCATCTAAAAGAAGAATATTCTCTAGAAAGAGTATCTATCGTTACTCCTAAATACATAAACATCCCTGTAATGATAGGTATAAACTACGACAGAGAAATAAGTAAGAACACCAACTTTTGGGCAGAAACAGCCATCGGTGTAAATGCTAGCAAAATAACAGACCTTATCATCAATATGCCTCAAGTAGAAGATAACGACGTTATCTATACTCAACACTACAAGACTATGGCAGGATGGGCTTTCCAAGCTGGAATTGGTATAAAAATGGCTGATAAAATAAGTGTCGGTGTACACTACAATTCCCTTGGCAGCATTAAAGTAAAAGGCAAAGCCGAACTAGATGGTGCATTAGCTAATTCTACATATATCGGCTCACGATTCAGCCTACTACGCATCTACCCTTCTATGTTCAGCATAAGATTAGGATACCACTTCTAATATAAATAAGTGTCTCTAGTACATTATACAAAAAGGACTTCTGCTTCAGAAGTCCTTTTTTTGTAGGCAAATTACAGCTTTGTTATCTACACGACAATATATCAATAATTGACACTTATACACGGTCTTTATTGTCAAACAAACGTTGCCACCAATGAACCATATTAAATAGATACTACCTTATAATATCAAAAAAAAGGACTGCCCTGAAATACATGAAGGCAATCCTTTTCACATTGTAGTATTACAATAAGGAGAAGTATTATAATTCGTATTCGCTTATAAACTTCACCGAATTGTGAATATGTGTATACATAATTTCGTCGTTATCTACGAAGTTTACTACTTTACGGTATTCGCTTACGAAGTTTTCTATGAAATCCGACGATTTAAGAGGGCGACGGAATTCCAAAGCTTGTGCAGCATTGAAAAGTTCAATAGCCAACACTCTCTCTACGTTTTGCATCACTTTGTAACACTTAGTAGCAGCATTAGCACCCATACTTACGTGGTCTTCTTGTCCTTGAGATGACTCGATAGAGTCTACTGAAGCAGGTGTACATAACTGTTTAGTTTGGCTTACGATAGAAGCAGCAGTATATTGAGGTATCATAAAACCGCTGTTAAGACCAGGGTTAGCCACTAGGAAGTGAGGCAATCCACGTTTTCCAGCTATAAGCTGATAAGTACGGCGTTCAGAGATATTACCAAGTTCAGCAACGGCGATAGCAAGGAAATCTAATACCAATGCCAATGGTTGACCGTGGAAGTTACCGGCAGACACTACCATATCTTGATCAGGGAAGACTGTAGGATTATCGGTGGCACTATTAATTTCTGTTTCTATAACAGAAGCAATGTATGCTACGCTGTCTTTGGAAGCACCATGCACTTGAGGCACGCAACGGAACGAATAAGGGTCTTGTACATGTTCTTTATGACGTGCTATTATTTGACTACCTTGTGTATAACGGCGGATGTTGCGAGCAGTGTCTAGCTGTCCTTTATGAGGACGTACTATATGCACTTCGTCGCAGAATGGTTCTATTCTACCATCGAAAGCATCTAAAGATACAGACATAATCATATCTGCCAATGCTACCAATCTGTTAGCTTTAAGCAAGCACCATGTTCCGAAAGCACTCATAAACTGAGTTCCGTTAAGCAATGCCAAACCTTCTTTGCTTTGTAGCTCTATGCTTTCCCAACCAAATATTTTGTTCACTTCCTCAGCAGAGCAACGTTTTCCGTTGTAATATACTTCACCAAGCCCTAACAATGGCAAGCATAAGTGAGCCAAAGGAGCCAAGTCGCCGGAAGCTCCTAAAGAACCTTGTTGGTAAACAACAGGATATACACCATTATTGAAGAAATCTATCAAACGTTGAACAGTTTGCAATTGCACTCCGGAGTGTCCGTAAGAAAGAGATTGAATCTTCATAAGAAGCATTAATTTCACTACTTCTTGAGGTACTTCGTCACCTACACCACAAGCATGTGACATCACTAGGTTCTTTTGCAATTGAGAAAGTTCTTCTTTACTTACACTGATATTACACAAAGAACCAAAACCTGTAGTTACACCATAGATAGGTTCTTTTTGTGTTTCCATCTTATTATCCAAGTACGAACGGCACTTTTGTATGCGAGCAATAGCATCTTCAGATAATGCCAACTGCATATTTTGTGCAATGATTTCTTTCACACGTTCTATTGTAAAACGTTCTGAACTAATGTAATGAATCATGAGTTATATATTTTCTTTATATTATTATTACTATATTTTTATTCTGCAAAATTACACATAATATCTCAATTTTGGAAACAGAAAAGCAATAAAGAACGTTTTTCCATTATTACAATTTCCTACTTTTGAGTTTTTTCTATGCTAGTCCACCACTACCTTTTCTACAAAGTGACGACTACCATCCTTCACTATATAGAATAAGTATACACCGGGTTTCAAAGTCCATTCTAGCGAAGTTGTATTGGCTGATATATGCTTCACTCCTATCTGTCTGCCACTAAGGTCTGTTACCAAAACATCTACATCATCTTTAAGGTCAGAGATATTTATGTTCACTAAACCTTTGGACGGATTAGGATACACTGTTAGCTTATAAGTATCATCAGCAGTTTCGCCAATACCTACAAGTTCTTTATAGCCTACAGCTAGAGTATACTCACCTTGTTTCAAATCGTCGCACACCATATATCCTTGCTTGTTTCCTTCACGCTTTACAGATATAGGCACCCAATCGGCACTAGCATTCGGACGATATAACAATATCAGAGAGTCGACAGAATTAGAACGATCCAAGAAACCTTTATCTAGGTAGGCATAGCTAGAATTGGATGAATGCACAGCATATAAGAACTTAGCTGTAATCTTGTTATCTCCGGGCAACGAACCAGTCACTTTCCAATACCTATTTTTCGACATTCTTTTAATGGCAGGATGCATGGAAGCTGAACTATCCGGAGCTACAAAATGATGATCTATATGTATCCACGCCGGTTCTTTATACGTAGTAGCTTTAATTGACATATAGACATTGTTCATATTATTCATTCTGGAATCCGTAATGCTTAGCTGTTCAGTAGTCACAGCATCGGATATATCGTCGGTGTAATCCACTATTGCAAAAGCAGGTTCAAAAGGCAATGAAAACGACTGCGAACCACTCACACCTTGAAATTCAACAATACGAGAAGTTGTATCCATTGAGGAGGAAAAGAAAGTAATAGGCACTTTGCTATGAGCAAGAGGCTCTGTAGCAGCTAATAATCTCAGACGTAAATACACTGTAACAGAAGTGCCATTCACTGCCATAGAATCCATGGTATAATCGAGAAAACCAGGACCAAAGATATGAAAATCAAAGAACGCTGTAAGATCTACACCGCTATACACCGAAAGAGAATCTCTGATAGCTGTT
>JAFZEK010000312.1 GCA_017560705.1 Bacteroidales bacterium
AATGTTGCAGCGGAAACAAAGAGATATCCAAAATAATGCCTTTTGAAACAAGAATACATGAAATGGAGAATTTTTTTTTCGTGAAAAACATGAAGAATATGGAAGAAAGATGATTTATCGGGCAAACGACTAGATAACGAAGAAGAAAGAAAATAAATAAATACAAAAATAACTATTTAAAAACAAGGGATATACATAAAGTGCGACAATTAATGTTGTTATATTTTGTAATAACGTGAAAAAAAGTTGTACCTTTGCAAAAATTTTCGAGCATGTTTATAGAAGTACTAAAGTCTAAGATACATAGAGTTACAGTAATTGAAGCTAATTTGGATTACATTGGAAGCATAACCATAGATGAAGATTTGATGGATGCTGTTAATCTTATAGAAAATGAGAGAGTAGATATTTATAATATCACTAATGGCGAGCGTTTTAGTACTTACGCCATAAAAGGAGAACGCGGAAGTGGAATTATAGGTATAAACGGAGCTGCTGCCCATAAAGCAAGAGTAGGCGATCTTATTATTATAGCATCGTATGCTTCTATGGATTTTGAAGAAGCAAAGACATTTTCCCCATCGGTTATATTTCCAGAGAATAACAAGCTTAGGTAATGGCGTTGTAAATAGTTTAGCCACAGCTGTTTCATTGAAGATATGAGAAAGAAGATAGGGAATGTAGTTAAGTTTGTGTTGTTTGTAGGGCTTGGTATATTTTTTATATACTGGTTTTTGGCAAAGCTTACTCCGGAAGAGAAGTCTCAGATATGGGATGCTTTTGGCAATGTAAATTATTTCTGGATTTTTATTGTATTTCTCACAGGTGTTTTGAGCCATTTGATGAGAGCGTTGCGGTGGAGGTTGCTGTTTGAACCTATGGGCTACAAACCTAAAGTGAACACAACTTTCGGAGCTGTGATGATAGCATATTTGGCTAATTTGGCAGTGCCAAGACTTGGCGAAGTGCTACGCTGTGGAATTATTAATCAATACGAAGATATTCCTATTCAAAAGTCTTTGGGAACAGTGGTGACCGAAAGAACCATTGATTTGCTAGGCTTTGGATTGACCCTTTTGTTGGGTTTGTTTTTCGAGTTTAGTTTGTTGAAAGACTATCTCTACGATGCTTTGTCGCAAAAGATAGTGGATGTGCCTAGTTTGGCAACCTTGGCGTTGTTGGGCGTGGGGGCATTGGTCGTTGCATTTGTGTTGTATAGAGTTTTCCGCAAACGATTAATGCAGATGCCGTTGTTTGTAAAGCTTCAGAATATGTTGCTAGGATTTTGGCAAGGAATAAAAAGTATACTTCATTTGCGTAAGCCATGGTTGTTTGTGGTTTATAGTTTAGCCATTTATATTTTATATTTCTTGAATGGATACTTCGTATTCCTAGTGTTGCCAGAGACTGCAAAACTTACGTTGCTTACCGCTTTAATGGTTTATATCTTTGGTTCTGTGGGAATGATGATAACACCGGGTGGTATAGGGTTATATCCGGCTCTGATAGCTGAAACATTGGTAATGTATAAAGTAACAAGGCCTATAGGTTATGCCTTAGGATGGATCTCGTGGGGAGTGCAACAGATAGTAACATTGGTGTTTGGGATGTTATATTTGATAATCCTCCCACTGACAAAGAAGAATCATAAGTCGGAAAAACAAGTCGAGTAATGAAAAGTCATTTAGAAATAGTAAAAAGCAAAATAATATCGGCACAAGATTTGAGCGAAATAATGAAGAAAAAGCAACAGCAAGGGGAAAAGTTTGCTTTCTCCAATGGGTGCTTTGATTTGGTCCATCAAGGGCATATAGACTATCTGTCTAAAAGCAGAGATTTAGCGGATTATCTTGTCATTGGATTGAATACAGATGATTCGGTGCGACGACTGAAGGGCTCCCATCGACCAATAAATGACGAATATAGTCGTGCTTTGATGTTGGCATCTTTTTTATTTGTGGACTACGTGGTGATGTTTTCGGAAGATACTCCGTATAACTTGATAAAGACTCTACAACCCGATATACTTATAAAAGGCAGTGACTACAAGGTGGAAGACATTGTAGGATACGACATTGTGGTAGGTAGAGGCGGAAAAGTTGTAACATTGGATTTTATTCCGGGTTTTTCTACTACTCTAATAGAAAAAAAGATAAAAGAGGATAGATAATCACTTAATATAAAGGAAGGATGTAGCGTTGCTATAATCCTTTATATCGATCTATTAAACAAAATGTTACAACAATGCGAAGCTCACTTATTGTAAAATAAACTGTTGTTTTTTACATAAGTTCGAAAAAAAACAAGTATCTTTGCAATTTAATTTGAAACTACAAAATATTCTAATATACTCACAATAAAATAAATATGGACAAGAGAACTATTATTGGATTTATTCTTATCTTTTTAGTGTTCATGGGTTATACGTGGTGGACAGCACCATCGGAAGAAGAATTGGCAGCACAGCGTGCTAAGAGAGACTCGATTATGCTGGCTGAACAAATGCGTATAGACTCTATAGAAAAGGCTCAAGCTTTAGCTAACAGCCAAGTTACAACAATCGAAGAACAACTTAATTCCGACAACGATAGCGTTCGTAATGCTGCATTGGCTGTAGCTAAGAAAGAATTAGGTGCTTTCTCTAATAACTTAGAAGGTGATTCTCTAACAATCACTGTTAATAGCAAGGTTCTTAACCTACAATTCTCCAACGTAGGTGGTGATGTGAAATCGGCTATACTTACTCAATACAAAACTTACGATAGCTTGCCACTGCAATTGTTGTCTCCTCAAGAACAATTGAACTTGGTATTCTTGACTCAAGGAAATAGAGCTATTAATACTGAAAAACTTATCTTTAAACCATACTGCAATGATCAACAAATTGTAGAAAATACAACTATTGACTTAGAAAGTGATTCATTGGTGATAAGTATGCGTGCTTATGTAGATGACTCCGTAGGATATAATAAAAATGAATATCTAGAGTTCCGTTATACTGTATTTGCCGAAGAATACTTGGTGGATTTTGATGTGTGCTTCCATGGATTAGAAGATATTATCCCTAATCAACCATACATGGATTTGTATTGGAAGAATAGTTTGAATCGTCAAGAAAAGAATAAAGAGAATGAACGTAGAACTTCTTCAATCTATTACAAACCAACTAATGACGATGTAGACTACATCACCGAAGGTCGTGATGATGTAGAAAAACAAAATACTCCTTTGCAATGGATTTCGTTTAAACAACAATATTTCTGTAATGTTTTAATTGCAGATAAAGAGTTTACTAATGCCGACCTTGAAACTCGCACTAATGTGAGAGATACTAATTCTCACTATCTATGTGACATGAGTGCAGTCATAGGTTTGCCATACGAATCGACAAAAGATTATACTGTAGGTATGAAATTCTATTTCGGACCTAACAAATATCGTGAACTTTCAGATATAGGAATGCAGTTAGACCGTCAAATACCTCTAGGATGGGGATTCTTCCTATTTCAATGGATAAATCGTTTTGTAATTATTCCTGTATTTAATTTCTTAGAATCTTTTAATTGGAACTATGGATTTATAATACTTATTCTTACCCTTTTGGTAAAACTTGTATTGTTCCCAATAGCATTCAAATCATATCGTTCTTCGGCTGTGATGAGAGTATTACAACCAGAAATAAACGAGATAAACGCTAAGTATCCAAAGCAAGAAGATGCAATGAAAAAACAACAAGCTGTAATGGCATTGTACAAAAAGGCTGGAGTTAACCCAATGTCCGGTTGCTTACCAATGTTATTGCAATTGCCAATCCTTCTTGCTATGTTCCGTTTCTTCCCTGCTTGTATCGAATTGCGTCAACAAGGGTTCTGGTGGGTTGATGACCTTTCAAGCTATGACTCTATAGTTAACTTTGGTTTCAATATTCCATTATACGGCGATCATATCAGTTTGTGGTGTTTGTTGATGTTTGCTATAAACT
>JAFZEK010000313.1 GCA_017560705.1 Bacteroidales bacterium
CAAAAGATAGAACTTTAGAAGAAAACATTAACGACGAGACTTGTAGTCTTTTTTTTCTCGTACTTTAAGCATAGAGCTAGTGCAAAGTATACAGCTATAGCGTAATATAATCAAAGGAAAAGCCAGAAGGCAGAAAGCACATAAGTTTCTCATTCAAAACAAAAGATAGACACATCCACAAACAAAAAAAAGACGAGAAAATAGTTTCCCGTCTTATAGTCCCATAAAAGCAAAATTTCTTGTACAAAAAAAGGGTAAGCTACTCATATCGCACCGCTACAACCAAACACCCTTGCTGTATTCCTACCCTGGGGGATTCAATGGGAGCTGGTCGTATAAGACTTACCCAATTGCAAAAGTACAACTTTTTTCCAAATGCACAAAGAAAATTATCGATAAAAATATAATCAAGCTAGCTATACCACTAATTATCAAAAGTGTAAAAGGCACAAAAAAGTAGTAAAAAACTATCCCTTTTCCGCTTTTTCCCTACAAAACAACGCCTTTAAAGTCCTTTCCTACACCAATATTTACGCACACAGAACATTTCTCACAAATATTCAATATTACAAACTACAAATCAAGGCATTAAGTGTAATTACAATATAATTTTCCTTCTTTATTTTCAGCATTAATAGCCTATTGCGACAAGAGTAAAAAGACACTAACCACGGAAATTTCCAACACAAAGAAAAAGATATTATATTACAAACAGTAATTATCTATATTTCAAAAGAATAAAAGATTCTTGAATATTATTTGCAATCAATTTAGAAAGAAACAAGAAATTTTTTGTATCTTTGTGCATATTTAGTTCATAAAGAAAAAGAGACAAAGCTTTAATAATTAACAATATAAACAATAAGTATCATGCAAAAAAAAGGAAACAAATACGGAACACATCGTGTTATAGAACCTAAAGGAGTTTTGCCACAACCAGCAAACAAGATAGATAACAACATGGATGAAATCTATGACAATGAAATCCTTATTGATGTTCAAACATTAAACGTAGATTCAGCTTCTTTTACAGATATTCACGAATATGCTAAAAAACAAGCTGGAGAAGGTGCTTCTGAAGAACAAGTTTTGGAAGAAATAAAGAAAGAAATGTTCTATAATGTAGAACTACAAGGAAAACATAGAAATCGTCGTACAGGTTCTGGCGGTATGTTGCTTGGTACTGTAGAAAAAATAGGTGATGCTTTGAAAGGCAAAATAGATTTGAAAGAAGGTGATAAGATAGCTACATTAGTATCTTTGTCTTTGACTCCTCTTCGTATCGACAAGATAAAAGAAATACGCAAAGACGTAGACCAAGTTGATATCGAAGGTAAAGCTATCCTTTTCGAAAGCGGAATCTATGCTAAAATACCTACTGACATGCCTGAAAAACTAGCTCTTTCTGCATTGGACGTAGCTGGTGCTCCTGCACAAACTGCTAAACTTTGCAAACCTGGCGACACTGTTCTTATCATCGGTGCCGGTGGAAAATCTGGTATGTTGTGCTGCTACGAAGCTAAAAAACGCGTAGGTGTTACTGGTAAAGTTATCGGTATGTGCCACAGCCAAAAATCTACTGAACGTTTACAAAAACTTGGTTTCTGCGACGTTGTTTTCGCCGGAAACGCTACTGACCCTGTTGCTATGGTTGAAAAAATCAGCGAACTTACTAACGGTGAAATGGCTGACATAACTATCAACAACGTTAACGTTCCTGACACTGAAATGACCAGCGTTCTTTGTACTAAAAACACCGGTATCGTTTACTTCTTCTCTATGGCTACTAGCTTCACTAAAGCTGCTTTAGGTGCTGAAGGTGTAGGTAGCGACGTAACTATGATTATCGGTAACGGTTACACTAAAGGTCACGCTGAAATTACATTACAAGAACTTCGCGAAAACGAAGAACTTCGTAAAATATTCGAAGAACTTTACGCTTAATTATAACTGTCTTTAATTAAATATCAAGGCGGTAGTACTTTCTATGTACTATCGCTTTTTTATTTACTCCTAACTTCACTATAGGCTACTTATAAATATTCCAGTTTTAGAAACTTAAAAACATGCGTCTTTAGGCAACTTCTAAAAATTCCACGTTTCGGATAAATAAAAGAGTGTTCTTTGAAACTTTTGCGTGCTTTGCGTTTTTTCTTGGAATCTTTCTATTTCTTTTGGG
>JAFZEK010000314.1 GCA_017560705.1 Bacteroidales bacterium
ATGCAGGACCCAATGTTTTTTCCACCATAGTCTTTGTGCTTATGCAGTTGGTTATAGGTATGGTTATGGGGTTCTTACTAGGAAAACTTTTGGTGTGGGGTATCAATAAGTTGAAGATAGATAATGCTTCGTTGTTTCCCATTCTGATTTTTACATGCTGTATCTTCATTTTCTCTATTACTTATTTTCTAAAGGGCAATGGATATTTGGCTGTATACATAGGTGGTTTGGTTATAGGCAATAGTAGAGTTGTGCATAAACGTTCTACGATGAAGTTTTTCGATGGTATTTCTTGGTTGTCACAGCTGCTTATGTTCTTGCTGTTGGGGCTTTTGGTGAAACCTCACGAGTTGGTGCCTATTATAATTCCAGGTTTGATAATTAGCGTTTTAATGATATTTGTTTCTCGTCCGTTAGGTGTGTTTATCACACTTTTGCCGTTTGGTAAAATGCAGGCTAGAGACAAGGCATTTGTGTCGTGGTGTGGATTGCGTGGAGCTGTGCCTATTATTTTTGCTATCATGGCATTGGCAGCAGGTATTCCTCATGCTCGCTTGATATTCAATATTGTGTTTTTCTGTACTTTGGTGTCGTTGGTGGTTCAGGGCACTTCACTTTCTTTTGTGGCCAAGTGTCTTGGAGTGCTAGAAAGGCCCGACCCATTAAAAACGCCTACACATTTTGACATAGAATTGCCCGAGGACGTAAAAAGTGAAGTGAGCGAGATAGAAGTGAACGAGAATATTCTGAAACACGGCAATTTGCTTATGAACTTGGGTATGCCCGAAAATACATTGGTTATCATGGTGAAGAGGAATGATGCGTTCTTTGTACCAACGGGAAAATCGGAGCTGAAAGTGAATGATAAGCTCCTGGTTATAACAGATAACAAGGCTACTCTAACGGAAACCTACGAAAAGTTGAATATTCCTTTGGAAAAGAAGGAAGAAGAAGAACTTACGGTTGTTGAAGGTAGCGACTTGAAAGAATAGTACTATTATGGCAACGTCTAAAAAATTGCTTTGCAAGTGATTTGCAAATTTTTACTAGAAAGATTTCGGTAAAAAACGTAAATGTTGCGATTAAGCGAGTAAAGAGCAATGCTTCAGCATTAGCTATTTCGAGCGATAGCAACATCGACGAAGTCAATCACGCAAAAGTTCTTTCTGCAATTAATTCAATTTCCTAGAACGTGGAATTTTTAGAAATTGCCTTATATATATAACGATACGGAAAAAATAAGAACACAATGTCTATAGACCGACAAATATTTTTTAATCATGTGGCACAAACGTCGCCAAGTCCCATAGGTTTGGAGGTGGAGAAAGCTAGTGGTTGTTATATGTACACTCCTAGTGGCAAGAAGTATATAGACCTCATATCAGGCGTGGCAGTGAGCAATGTAGGGCATTGTCATCCTAGGGTGGTGGAGGCTGTAAAAAAGCAAGCCGACACTTATATGCATCTAATGGTGTATGGCGAATATATTCAAAAGCCACAGACTGAATATGCAAACCGTTTGGCAAAGCTATTGCCCAAAGAATTGGATAATATATATTTTGTGAATAGTGGAAGCGAGGCCGTAGAAGGGGCATTGAAGCTAGCAAAACGCTATACTGGGCGTGCCGGAATAGTGCACA
>JAFZEK010000315.1 GCA_017560705.1 Bacteroidales bacterium
AGCTTCGAAGACGGAGTAACTCTGCCCAATATTTATGATGCACTTTCAGTAAAAAGAGCGGACGGTACAGAAGTTATTTTTGAATGCCAACAAGACATTGGTGAAAACACCATGCGTACTATTGCAATGGATACTACCGATGGTTTGCAACGTGGCATGGAAGTAACATCCTTAGGTGGTCCTATATCAATGCCAGTTGGTGAAAATATAAATGGACGCTTATTTAATGTAATAGGTAATGCCATAGACGGTATGCCTGATCCAGAACACGAAAGACGCTACGGCATTCACCGTGAACCCCCAAAATTTGAAAATCTATCCACTAGTCAAGAAATACTATACACTGGTATTAAAGTTATCGACTTGATTCAACCTTTCTCAAAAGGTGGTAAAATTGGTTTATTTGGCGGTGCTGGAGTAGGTAAGACAGTTCTTATTATGGAGCTTATAAACAACATTGCCAAGAAGTATTCCGGTATGTCTGTATTTACAGGTGTAGGAGAAAGAACAAGAGAAGGTAATGACTTGCTTCGCGAAATGATCGAAAGTGGTGTTATACGTTATGGCGAAGAGTTCGAAAAGAGCATGGAAGAAGGCGATTGGGATTTGAGCAAGATTGACAGAGAAAAGCTTAAAGACTCTAAATGTACTCTCGTGTTTGGTCAAATGAATGAACCTCCTGGAGCACGTGCTCGTGTTGCACTATCTGGTCTTACACTTGCTGAGTATTTCCGCGATGGTGATGAAAAAACAGGTGGAAGAGATATTCTTTTGTTTATAGATAATATATTCCGTTTTACTCAAGCTGGTAGTGAAGTGTCGGCATTACTTGGTCGTATGCCTTCGGCTGTAGGATACCAACCTACACTAGCCACTGAAATGGGTTTGATGCAAGAACGTATTACCTCTACTAAAAAAGGTTCTATCACATCAGTACAAGCTGTATATGTTCCTGCCGATGACCTTACAGACCCTGCTCCTGCTACTACTTTTGCCCACTTGGATGCTCAAACAGTACTTAGCAGAAAAATATCGGAACTAGGTATATATCCTGCTGTAGACCCATTGGATTCTACTTCAAGAATTCTTTCTCCTGACGTAGTAGGTGAACTACACTATAATACTGCTAACGTGTGAAAGAAATACTACAACGCTATAATGAGCTACAAGATATTATCGCTATCCTTGGTATGGAAGAACTTTCGGACGAAGATAAGTTAGTAGTATCACGTGCTCGTCGTGTTCAACGTTTCTTATCCCAACCATTTACAGTAGCTGAAGCTTTCACTGGTTTGGAAGGAAAATTCGTAAACATCGAAGATACAATTAAAGGATTTAATATGATTCTAGACGGTGAAGTGGATCATTTGCCTGAAGCTGCATTTATGCTTGTAGGTTCTATAGAAGAAGCTATAGAAAAGGGTGAAAAACTATTGGCCGAAGCTGCTAACAACAACTAGATTCATAAACCTATTGATACACATATTTCAGGAATATGAAAGTAAAGATAATAAAACCAGATGCAATAATATATGAAGGTAGTGCCAAACTACTTCAATTGCCTGGAATTGATGGTCTGTTCGAAATATTAAATAACCATGCCCCCATTGTTTCTGCTTTGGCTAAAGGCAAAATAAAAATGGTGGACGATGAAAATAAAACACTGTTTTTTGACATAAACTCGGGTGTGGTAAAGAGTGAACAAAACGATGTTTTGATACTTATACAATAAACTCAAAGTTGTTTTTGTAAATATAGATTATATAGAAAAAGCCCTCAAATACTTGGGGGCTTTTTTGTTGTACAACAACCACTGAAAACTTAATTGAATAGAAAAACTATTATACTAATCTCCATCAGTCGTAGCTTCAGTAGCATATTTATCTTTCTTAGAACCATTATACAAATCAAACTTTAGAAAACGACATTCCAAAGAGCCATTATATAGTTCTATTTTTCTAGAAGGTCTAAGTCCAATACTCTTCATTGCACGGAAATCGGAAGTAATAAGCCAAGCTGTTCTGTCGTCGCCGTAGCTTTTAAATTGATCGCCAATGGAAGTGTATAAAGCATTCAAGTCATCCACAGCAATTCTTTCACCGTATGGAGGGTTAGTAATAATCATACAAGGACCTTCCGGTGGTGCTTGATTTTCGAACGATTCCGGGAATAAGCATATATCATAGTGCAACTTAGCAAAACGAAGATTCTTTTCGGCTTGCTCTATCACGTTTGCATCTATATCACAACCCCATATTTCATGTTCAAATTCACGTATTTGCTTATCAGCTTTTTCTCTTACACTTTTCCATTCGCTGTTATTAAACTCTTTCCACTTCATGAAGCCAAATTTCTTCCTATAGTATTGAGGTGGAATATTGTTGGCATACATAGCTGCCTCTATAAGTATAGTTCCCGAGCCACACATAGGGTCGAAGAAATTGGTATCAGCTTTCCAACCGCTAAGCATTATCATACCTGCTGCCAACACCTCGTTGATAGGTGCCACTCCCACTGCCTGACGATAGCCACGCTTATGTAATGATTCGCCGGAACTATTCATTAATAAGGTAACTTTGTTGTCGTGGATATGTAGGTTGAATTTATAGTCAGCGTTTTCTGTATCCACTGTTGGTCTTCTGCCAAACATACGTTTAAATCTGTCCACTATAGCATCTTTGGTTTTCAAAGCTGCGTAGTAGGAATGTGTAAATATTTCGCTATTGGTAGAACTTTCTATCAAGAAAGTGCAATCCACATCCAATATTTGTTCCCATTTTATTTTAAACACATTGTCGTAAAGCTCTTGTTCGTTGTTGGCTTCAAACTCGGCAAATGGTTTAAGGATAGCCAATGCTGTACGACAACAATAATTGGCTTTATACAAAGTTTCCATTGTACCCATAAAAGCCACAGCTCTGTTTATCGGCTGAACATCCGTTGCACCTATAGCTCTCAACTCCTCTGCCAATATTTCTTCTAGGCCAAACATCGTTTTTCCTATCATTTTGAATGGCTTGGCTGTACTAGATACATGCTGTAATTCTTTATTTGATTTTATTATTATCATAGTTTATCCCTTACTTTAGGCTTATCATAGCCCTTATAAATTTCTAATGTTCTTTTATTTTAATTTGTCCATAAATTTCTGAGAATCTACTATGTATCTCACATGAGTAGCCTCCCCTATTTGACCCACTTCATCGTAAGCCTTTATGTCAAAATACAAGCGTTTGCCGTCGACTTTTGTAAGTTTGGACTGACAATTAACGCTCATACCTAGTGGAGTAGCCTTTATATGTTTCACATTTATCTCTATTCCCACTGTAGTACATCCTTCGGGCAAAAAGTCGCCAACACTACAATGAGCTGTTTGCTCCATAAATGCCACCATAGCAGGTGTGGCAAACACTGGCAATAGTCCTGAACCATGTGTTGCTGCCGAATCGGCGTCTTTTACTATCTTACTTAATTGGTTTTCTATACCTTCTTTAATATTTATTTCCATGTGTGTAAGTGTGTATATATATTATTTGTATAATTAATATTTCTCTTCTTCTTTCAAAAGTCGCTTTTGTATCTTGCTGTTAGCTATACTTATATTTAGTTCGTAGCCTATAAGTAATATACACGAACAAAGGTAAAGCCATAGCAAAAATATTATCAATGTACCTATAGAGCCATACAAAACATTGTACTTAGAAAAGTTACTTATATAGAAGTTGAAACCTGCCGTTGCCATAAAGAACAAGATGGTAGATAATGTAGACCCTGCCGAGAAAAAACCTAATCGTTGTTTCTTTACCGGTGCCAAATAGTAAATGACAGATATAACCACCAACGCCATTATTATCATAAGAATCCATCGACCAATGTTTATTATAACGAAAATAATATTATTTGTTATAAGTCCACTATCTAGCAAGTAGATAACTATTCTTTTGTAGCCTAGCATTATAGATAACACTGTAGATACCAGCAAGTATAATATGACAACCAAGAAAAGACATATTATCTTTCGTCTTATATAAGTACGGTTTTCAATGGTGTTGGACGACTGGTTAAAAGCCCTCACTATAGAGTCCATCCCATTTACCGACACTACAATGGTGGCCAAGAAACCCACCGATAGCAACGTGGTGTGTTTGTGATTAAAGACTTCGTTTATCGTTTCTATAACAGGTTTGTATACCTCGTTTGGCAAAATGCTTTGCAAATATATGTATAGCTCTTCCAACAACCCATGCACTGGAAAATATGGAAGCAACGTAAACATAAACAGAAGCATAGGAAACAGAGCCAAAAAGAATGAAAAACTCAATGCCTTGGCTCTGTTGTTTATAGAACCCCGCATAAGCCCACGTATAAAGAAAGATAGCACATCAAACAATGGTACACCCTGAAATCCTGGCAAAACCAGCTTCCTTATGTCGTGGATTAGCACACGCACCGGTCGCCAAAAGAGTGCTTTGCGTGTCAGGTGAGCAAACCATTGCTTTGAAAAATACTTAATGGGCTTCATGCAGATATACTATATACATATTATGCACTAACTAAACTTATATCCAAACTCTTTATGTGGTGAGTAAGAGCTCCTACGGAAATAAAATCTACACCCGATTGGGCATAAAGTCTTAAAGTATCTTCAGTTATACCTCCCGAAGCCTCTGTTTCATATTTGCCGTCTATTCTTTCCACCGCAGTTTTTAGCAGTTCCGGACTAAAATTATCCAGCATTATTCTATCCACTCCGCCTATTGACATCACCTCTTCCAGCTCTTCCATGTTTCTCACCTCTATCTCTATCTTCAAGTTTTTATTCTTTTCTTTCAAATATTGATGAGTGCGTTCTATGGCTTGCTTTATACCTCCAGCAAAGTCTATATGATTATCCTTTAGCATAATCATGTCGTACAATCCTATTCTGTGATTAGTGCCACCACCTGTTTTTACGGCATATTTTTCTAGCAATCGCATGTTGGGAGTAGTTTTTCTAGTATCCAACAGCTGAGTGTGTAAGCCTTCCAAAAGCCCTGTCATATAGTTAGTTTTGGTAGCAATACCACTTAGGCGTTGAATGAAATTCAGTGCAGTGCGTTCAGCTGTAAGAATAGATGCCGAAGCCCCTTCCACTGTAAGTATCAAATCGCCCTTCTTTATCTTGTCGCCGTCGGCCAAAAACGGAGTCACCACCGTGTTTGGATCCACAAGTTCAAATACTCGTTTAGCAACATCAATACCACAAACTATGCCTTCGGCTTTTGCCAGCATTTTGGCTTTGCCCTTAAACTCGTAGGGCACACATGCTAGAGTGCTGTGGTCACCATCGCCTACGTCTTCGCGTAGTGCCAATTGTATTAGCTCATCTAATATAGGTGTTATCATCTGTGTATGTATATTTTAAATTGAAAACGTTAAACAGTGACGAAAAACCTTGGACACAAAACAAACATCTGCACTGCTGTTTGCAATGCAAAAATACAACTTCTCCCTTCCTTTTCTCCTTTGGTTTTTCATAAGATAATTCTTTTTCTCGATTGTGTGAGACAATAAAACATTACATAACTTATTACATTATAATAAGTTGTTTCATTACTTGAAACTTCTTTCACATGCAAAGATACAATATTTTTTCCAATTAAGAGCTTTTTTTCTACTGTTTTTGAAGAAAAAAGCTTATCTTTGCAACTGTAAAAACACAAATAAACAATGAATAAAACAGTAAAAGACTATCTGCAACGCAGCATAGACATAGCCACAAACAACTGCAAAACAGGCAACGGAGGTCCTTTTGGTGCTGTAATTGTAAGAAATGGAGAGATAATAGCAGAATGCGGAAACTCTGTGACAACAACCAACGACCCTACTGCTCATGCCGAAGTGAACGCCATACGTCAAGCATGTAAAAAACTAAACACTTTCGACCTTTCGGACTGCGAAATATATGCTAGCTGCGAACCTTGCCCTATGTGCCTTTCTGCCATATATTGGGCCGGAATACCAAAACTATACTACGCCGCTACTAAGCACAACGCCGCCGACGCCGGATTCGACGATGATTTCATTTACAAAGAACTAGCTAAAAAAGAAGCCGACAGAACATTAATGTCCAAACATATAGACCTCGAAGACCACGATGCTCCTTTCGTGGCATGGAAAAACATGGAGAACAAAGTGGAGTACTAGCTTCACTTTGTTTCCTTCCTCCACCCTACCTGCTGAAAATGAATCACGTTGCAGTTGAATTTTCATCCTCGATGTTCTCAAGTTTTCATCCTTGATGTTCTCAAGTTTTCATCCTTGATGTTTTTCCAATTTCATCCTCGATGATGCAGTCTCCTCCATCACGATATTTTAAATTTGCAAACCGCACAGTTACGACCCAAAACTCCCACAGTTACGACCCAAAACTCCCACAGTTACGACCCAAAACTCCCATACTTTCGACCCGCAAACTGCATACTTTTTATAGCTATCTTAATATAGGCAACTTCTAAAAATTCCACGTTTCGGATAAACAAAAGAGTGTTCTTTGAAACTTTTGCGTGGTTGACTTCGTCGATGTTGCTAT
>JAFZEK010000316.1 GCA_017560705.1 Bacteroidales bacterium
ACCATACCACTTATTATACAATGAAGAATCTGGTACTACACCCGACTTAACATTAGGCAAATCTATTTCCAACCTTTTTCCAAATCCGAAACGTTGCATATAATCATCCCACACCGAAAGTCCATACTGACTATCGACACATGGAGTTTTGAACTTTCCTTGTTGGATAATTCTTCTATAAGTAAAATAAAAATACGGATTACACGACATCTTAATAGCATCCCTAACCGATGTAGCCGTTGGATGCCCATGACAACCTACCACACTCTTATCGCAGTGGAATGCCGTACCAGGACTAATAACACCTAAATCCAAAGCTATCATAGCCTGAGCAATCTTGAATATAGACCCAGGAGGATAAGAAGCCATTAAAGCTCTATTGAATAGCGGAGTATTTATATCTTCCGACAACCGTTTATAGTTTTCGCCCCTCACTCTACCTACCAAAAGATTAGGATCATAAGTAGGAGCAGATACGAAAGCCAACACTTCTCCCGTCGATGGCTCTATAGCAACAATACTACCACGCTTATTTGCCATCAGTTTCTCAGCATACTCTTGCAAGTCGGCATCGATGGTAGAATATAAGTTTTGTCCAGCTACAGCAGCTGTATCATAATCCCCACCTTGGAAACTACCCTTTTCTCTATTATGAACGTCTACAAGAACAATCTTCTTACCTTTCTGTCCTCTCAAATATTCTTCATAATATTTCTCTAGCCCACTCTTTCCAATATAATCGCCTTGTTTGTAATACGAGTCAGCATTAATTTCGGCTTCATTTACCTCACCTATGTATCCTAGCACATGAGCAGCTATCGGACGTTCATATTTTCTTAATGTTCTAGCCTGCACAAAAAAGCCCTTAAACTTGTACAAGTTTTCTTGTATACTACCATACTCCTCTTTTGATATTTGCTTCACAAAAGTTGATGGTACATAAGGAGAGTAGGCTCTAGCCTTAGCAATCTTTTCGTTGAATTCTGTCTTAGTAATTCCAACAAGATTACACAATGCCATAGTATCCAAATTCTTTATCTGCCTAGGAATAACCATAAGGTCATAAACAGCCTCATTAAAAACTAGCAATTTACCATTACGGTCATATATAAGTCCTCGTGCAGGATATTGAGTTATATAACGAAAAGCATTACGTTCAGCTAAATACCTATATTTGTTGTCAAGGACTTGTAAAAAAAACAGCCTGACAACAAATACAACACCTACTATTATGAATATAAATTTTATTATATTACTCCTATTTGTATATATATCGGACATGCTTAATAGTTCTTTTTATTTGTGCATTAAAACTAACATATCATTACAGTCCTAGTATACAAACTCACCTTTATCGGATTTTATTGTGACTTTTTTACCTTCGTATGCTTCACAATATCCTATAATTTGAGCATCAACATTAAACGATTTAGATATAGCTATAATATCTTTAGCAGTCTCATGATCGGTATATATTTCCATTCTATGTCCCATATTGAATACCTTATACATCTCTTTCCAATCGGTTTGAGATTGTTCATGTATCATTTTAAACAAAGGAGGAACTGGAAATAAATTATCTTTCACTACATGCATATTATCTATAAAATGCAATACTTTAGTTTGTGCACCACCACTACAGTGTACCATTCCTGATATTTTACCACGATAGTTAGCCAACACCTCTTTAATAATCGGAGCGTATGTTCTCGTTGGCGACAACACCATCTTGCCAGCATTCACACCATCCACTTCTGTTGGAGAAGTCAACGAAAGATTTCCACAATAAACTACGTCTTCAGGAAGATTATTATCATAACTTTCAGGATATTTTTCAGCACAATACTTACTAAATACATCATGACGAGCAGAAGTTAGTCCATTACTACCCATTCCACCGTTATATTCAGTTTCATAAGATGCCTTTCCAAAAGAGCTAAGACCTACAATTACATTTCCTGGAGCTATATTATGGTTCGATATTACATCGCTTCTTTTCAATCTCGCAACTACAGTAGAGTCCACAATAATGGTTCTAACCAAGTCTCCCACATCTGCTGTTTCACCACCAGTAGAGTAAATACCTACGCCCAAATCCCTCATTTGAGCTAAAAACTCTTCAGTTCCATTTATCACTGCCGATATTACTTCTCCTGGAATAAGTCTTTTATTCCTTCCAATTGTAGAAGACAACAAAATGGAATCAGTAGCACCTACACATAATAAATCATCTAGATTCATTACAACTGCATCAATAGCTACCCCTTTCCATACCGACATATCGCCAGTTTCTTTCCAATACATATATGCCAACGAAGATTTAGTACCTGCACCATCAGCATGCATAATAGTACAATAATTACTATCTCCCGACATAATATCTGGTATTATTTTACAGAAAGCTTTAGGATAAAGCCCCTTATCTATATTTTTTATTGCGGTGTGCACATCCTCCTTTGATGCAGAAACACCTCTTAAACTGTACTTTAGATTATCCACAATAATTCAATTTTAATTGCAAATGTACATTTTTTTTTTGGCTTTTCCAAATCAATAATAACCATAATAGAAAAATTTAGTAGGAAAAGCACTATTACCATAAACAAAAAAGGGAATCCATTTTAGGATTCCCTGATAATAAGATTGGCAGCTACCTACTTTTCCACAAACTAGTGCAGTATCATCGGCGTTAAAGGGCTTAACTTCTCTGTTCGGAATGGGAAGAGGTGAACACCTTTGCTATAA
>JAFZEK010000317.1 GCA_017560705.1 Bacteroidales bacterium
AGAAATAGAGTGTGTATAAGAATATGTAATCGATATGATTATTATCTTAGCATGATCTGAAAATATAGAAATAAAAATGATTAAACTATAAAGAAATGGAATTAGCCGAAAGATATAAAATAGCAGTAACCGAAGAAGAAATAGCTAATGGCTTGAAAGACGAATATGGTTGCATATATAGTCAAGATGGTAAACGTTTGTTGAAAGCTGCGTCAGATTTAAAAACTTATACCATAAAAGAAGGAACGGAAGTAATATGTACTGAATCTTTTCAAGGTTGTTCAGAGTTGCAGAGCGTTGTATTTTCTGATTCGGTAAAAGCTGTTGGTTCTGATGCTTTTTGTTGCGAAAAGTTGGAGAGTGTAAAGCTTTCGGAGTCTTTGGAGTCGTTATTTAATGGTGCATTTTTATTTTGCAATTCACTGAAGAGTATTGTTTTTCCAAAGTCATTAACCAAGATAGGTGCCGAAGCTTTTTGGGGGTGTGAAGCTTTGAAAATAGTTGTCTTACCAGATACGCCCATCGATATAGAACAGAATGTTTTTAAAGAATGCGTATCGCTAAAGTCTATCGAACTGCCAAAATCTATAGCACGCATAGGTGGAAACGCATTCCCAAAAGAAATAAAAATAACATCGCATTCGGAAAGATATGTAGTAAAGAATGGTTTGTTTATAGATTTGAAGGAACAACGTCTTGTTCAATGTTTGAAGAACAAGGAGAGTGTAAAAATTCCTAAAAATATAGTTACTATAGATACCGGAGCTTTTGAAGAATGTTATTTATTAGAGAAAATAGAATTACCGGAAACTTTGACTACGATAGGAAGTGATGCTTTTTCGGTGTGTGCTGGATTGAAAAGTATAACTTTACCCGAAACAGTAACCTCGATAGGCGATGGAGCTTTTTTCTTATGTTCAAGCTTGGAAGATGTAACAATGTTCGATTCGATAGAAGAAATACATAAGGATACATTTCGAGAATGTTCCTCTTTGGCAAGAATTTATATTCCTATGGGTAAGAAGAAACAGTATGGTGTAAATTTGAAAAAACGACAACAACGTTTGTTGAAGGAGATAGATTATAGAAGTGTTTCAGATTTTTATGCCAAAGTAGAAGAAGAAAAACTAAAGAAAATAAAGAAGACTAAACTGATTCATATATTGGATATAATACTGACAATAATCTTTTGTGCTTCGTTCTTTCTTATCGATGCTTATACGAAATAGTATTTGAATTATAAAATATGATTATAGGCAACTTCTAAAAAATGCTTTGCAAGTGCTTTGCGAATTTTTACTAGAAAGATTTATAGTTTCTTTTGACCCATCATAGCGGGCTATGCGACCCCAAAAGAAATAGAAAGATTCAAAGAAAAACGTAAACGTTGTGATTAAGCGAGTAAAGAGCAATGCCGAAGCATTAGTTCTTTCGAGCGATAGCAACATCGACGAAGTCAACTACGCAAAAGTTCTTTCTACAATCAATTCAATTTCTTAGAACGTGGAATTTTTAGAAGTTGCCGTAATCTAACAAACTAAGATATAATTCGCTAATCGATGTAAAGAAGGGTTTTATTCACTATTTATATGTTAGGATATATAAATTAGGCATTATGCTTTGTGCCGTGGATTTATATCCCGATGGAGTTGGATTTACTTCGGGATGTAAATCTATTTACATCCCGAAGCAGATTCAGTTGCATCCCCGATGTAAAAATGAATGCCACCAAGAGGTTTTTGAAGGGTTGTTAAACAGAAAATATGGTCTATATGATCTTGTAATACAGTAGATAGTGAGGGTGTATGTAAAATTTCTTTGGTTTCTATTTAATTTTTTAGTCAAATCGTTTATATATGAGAGGGGGGGAGAGAAAACAATAAAATACAAAGATATGAGGAATATAGATTTGAAAATAATGAACAAGAAACGATTATTTTTTTGATATGGACGGATCTAAATAGGAATAGACAAGCAAAGCGAAGAAACACCCCAAGAGCAGCAATCTAAATAAAAATCATAGCAAACGACTGGCAAAATTCAGGAGAAGATATTTTATTTGTTGAGAAAAGATTTGTGCGTAACAGCGTTGCACCACCATCGCAATGACATTGCTACAGTGCTTATTCTCATACAAACGAGATTCGTTCTCTTGATAATTTGGAATGGATGCATCTTGTGTATGTAGGATTAATTGTTTAATTTTGTAGATTGAAATTTCAAGTGAAATAATTAATGTAATTTATTTGTTTTGCTTGAAATAGAAAGACATAAATCATTTAGTAATAACTTCTATAATTAAAAATGAAATTATGAATTATAAGAATAGTCAACGTAACCATCAAGTACATTTAATAAATAATAGAAAGATCTTCTTTGGAGATAATGGAAACGGACTCTTTAGAGGAAAACCTAGAAGTTTTGTGTTAAACAATGAAATTAACAATCTTTTCAAACCAATTCAGAAAGATGTTATTAAGTATTTCAAAGATAATAATATTTCTTGGTGGAGCGGAAATAAACCATCAGGACATACTTTGTCATCCCAAATAGCTTGTATAAATCATCTTTTTCCCATAATGAATGATAAAGAGGCAGTACTTTCTATACTTAATAGTGTACATGATGAGTTCGAAGATGTTCTTCCTATACAATGTGATGTAGCTCCTCAATATATCGGTTTCGAAGTTGTCTCTAAAGTAGACCATTTAAATGAGAAAACATTGACCAGAGGGTCCAATTGTACTTCTGTTGATGCCTTTATATATGCAGTACATAAAGGAGACAAGAAAAAATGGCTTATCCCGATTGAATGGAAATATACAGAATACTATTATAACAATGATAAATCAAACGAGGATAGAAAAGGGGAACTAAAAGGAACCAATGGAAAAGGTCACGAACGAGTAGAGAGATATTCAAAAATAATAGATTCTTCCTCGCAGTTAAAAAAGATAGATTGCTATTATGGTTCGATATATTATCAAGAACCCTTCTATCAATTAATGCGACAAACTCTTTGGGCTGAGAATATAATCAGACACAGTGAGGATGAATTTTTTAAAGCGGAAGACTTTCTTCATATCCACGTTATACCAAGTATGAATACAAATATTCTTGATATGAAATATAGAGTTTCTGGCAAGGGTATGGAAGATACTTGGAGAAGTATGCTTAATGATCAAAATAAGTATGTTATAGTTGATCCAGAAAAATTATTTACACCAATTCTAAACAAATATCAAAACCTATCTTTATACCTTAAAGAAAGATATTGGTCAGCGTGCTCA
>JAFZEK010000318.1 GCA_017560705.1 Bacteroidales bacterium
CAATCAAAAGAAATAGAAAGATTTCGGTAAAAAACGCAACGTTGTGATTAAGCGAGTAAAGAGCAGAGCCTCAGCATTAGCTATTTCGAGCGATAGCAACATCGACGAAGTCAACCACGCAAAAGTTCTTTCTGCAATCAATTCAATTTCCTAGAACGTGGAATTTTTAGAAGTTGCCTCTAACGATTTACTCAAAGATAACCTAGTCCCTAAATTCAATCTATCGATAACTTCTAAAAAATCCACGTTTCAGAAAATTCTTTGACTTTTGTCAGCTTTACGTTTTCCTTGAAATCTTTCTATTTCTTTTTCCAATAGGATAACCCTCCATAGTCTATCAAAAAAAGTAAATATCTTCCCAAGAAAATTACGCAAATCAGTTACAAAGTAACTTTTAGAAGTCACCTATTATAACAAAAAAAAGGTCGACAATAATTGCCGACCTTTTATATGATTTTGTCTTACGATTATTCAATAACACGGTAGAAAGAAACTCTTCTATTAACTGACATCTTCACATCACCGAAAGATTCTTCTTGACCTTTACCAGAAACTGTAAGTCTGTCTTCGCTAATACCATATTTGTTAACTAACACTTTCTTAACTTCTTGAGCACGTTTTTCAGACAATTTTTGGTTGTAAGCACTACCACCTGTATAATCAGCAAATCCTACGATAGCAAATTTATAATCAGGATTGTCTTTCATAACTCTAGCAATAGCTTTAAGTTTTGCAGTTTCGCTAGCAGGAACTCTATATTGATCAACACCGTATAAGATAGACAATGGCAATGCATAGAATGTCAATTGTTCTTTCTTAATTTGATCTATTTGAGCTCTTAATTTGTTCAATTCTTCATTATTCTTAGCAACTTGTTCTTTTGTCAAAGTAACTTGAGCTTTTTCTAAGCTAGCAACTTTTTCTTGCAAAGCTTTTTCGTTTCTCTTTACAGCTTCAAATTCTTTTTTCAATTGATCAGCTTCTTGAGCCATAGCGTCAAAGTTTTCTTGAGTCAAAGAAGCTTCTTGAGCGATACGAACTTTATCTGTTGCTGTTTCACCTAATCTGTATTCAATACCAGCAGAAGCATATCCGTAGTAACCTTTAAAGTTTCCAATTGGATTTCCTAGATCTGCAGGAGCACATACTACACCTTCTAAAGTTAAAGTCCAATCTTCAGCAAAAGTCCAAGAACCACCGAATCCACCAGAAGCGAAATAATATAAGTGACCGTAAGCAGGATTATTAGAAATCACACCACTCTTGTCTATTCCCATACCAGCAGTACCTAAAGCATAAATACGTAATGTTCTTTCTGGGTTGTAACCTTTTATTGCATCAATGAAAGAGAAAGTGAAACCTACACCTAAATTCAAAGTTTTACCTTGTCCGTTGTTAATATCATGTATAGCACCTTGCAAACGAAGATCCCATGCATAATTCAACTCTTTTGAGAAATATAAACTAGCACCCCAACCTAGAGAGTTATCGTAATGTGGGTTATTTTCATCTAATCCTTGTGCTACACCCAACTTATCAGCAGGAACAGTGATACCACCATTCACTCCAATAGACCAATTACTCCAAAATCCATAGTTAGGATATTGATACTCTTTTTGAGTTTGCTCTTCTTGTGCAAAAACTCCGAAAGTACACATCATGAAAGATGCAAGCGTTCCAATTTTTAATATTCTTTTCAACATAACATCAATTATTAATTATCTATTTTATTTATTTCTACATTATAGTTCTAGGTTGCAAAGATACACATTTTTTTTGTTTCAAATCGTTTTTTTTTATTTTTTCGATGACTAAAATTCTATTTCGCAATCCAACGTTTATCCACATTAAAGAGAAATCCATTATACACCAAGAACTTACAAAGCTTTTCTACAATTATTAATTCCTACTTTTACCTATCAAAAAAAAATCATTATTCACCTAATTATCTACACTTTTCACACAAATATTCTTCAAAGAAAAACATATTTTGAGCAATTATGTTTAGTTTTTTCTCATTTTTATTCTAACCTACACAAAACTATCTAATTATAGAGAATAAATCGTTTTTTTATTCTGCTTCAAAAACTTCTATCAACTTATTTTCAAGTTCTTTTCCACGCAAATTTTTACCTATTACTCTACCATCTTTATCAATCAATACTGTAAATGGAATTGACGATACACCATACAATTTTGCAGCTTCAGAACTCCAATATTTCAAATCGCTAACATGATTTTTCCATTTTAATCTATCTGTTTCTATTGCTTTTACCCATGCTGTCTTATCTTTATCCAACGAAACACTAAAAATTTCAAAGCCTTTATCTTTATATCTATCATACAAACGAACCACATTAGGATTTTCTCTTCTACAAGGTCCACACCACGAAGCCCAAAAGTCTATAAGAACAATCTTACCTTTCAAATCTGACAATTTTAAAATCTTACCATCTGGGGAGGGCATAACAATATCTGGAACTTTGCTTCCAACTAACAAGCTTTTCTTTAGACGTTCATCTATATTCTTTACAAACACATTATTACCATACTGCACTATCAAAGCATCTCTTACTTCTTCATACACCGTAATATATTTAGCAAATTCTTGATCAAAGCAAGTAACCAAAAAGGCCGAAACCAACACTTCCTTATTCTTCAATATATATGATTTAAGCAAACTTTGAACTTCTGGATAGACTTTTGCAAATTCGTTAGCAAGTTCTTTTTTCCCAACTTCATCGGCTAAATAATAGCGTCTATTCAATGACTCTATTGGAGCATTTCGTTCCATAAAACCTTTATAAACTTCCATATTTCGAGAACCTTTAACTTTAGAAAGAATCGGGTATACAACAACTTCATAATCCAAAGTTATTCTCGATTTTGGTTCTAAAAACCAATGCGTCATTTCTGCTTGGGTTGGAGAAAATTGTACCACATACAAAGATGGAACTGAAAATTCTAGAACAACCTTATAGTCTCCATCCTTACTTATTTCAACTGTATCTATAGGAATCAAACTATTGTCTCTAACCTCGCTAATTATCATGCGTTCATAATGTACAGTTCCTTTAAAACTTAAATTCCCCGACACTGTTGTTTTTTGACCATACACCATTGGTAAAAAAAATACCACTAAAGCCACAAAAACTATGTATTTACTTATTTCTTTCATAGATTTATTTCTCCTTTATTATATCAATTGTTTTTTGTATTTCTCTATCTATTGGTAAAAACAAACGATAAGAAGTCTCTTTGCTATACAATATATAAGCCAACCTTGCCTTGAGTAATATTTTCATATCTTCCTTATAAAACCTCAAAGCCTTATTATTTCGTTTGACACCAGCTTCGTCCACTTTCTGAATAAAATCATTAAACATTTCAGCAGTTATAGAATAACCCTCTATAAAATCATCTGGATTAGGATACTTCTCTAATAGCTTTTCTCTATTCTTTATACCATAATCAAACGCATATTCTTGAATTAGGTTACTCTTTATTATATCATTATAATACACCAAACAAGTATCTTTTTCGTGTGCTAATACAATATCTGGATAAATACCACCTCCTCCATACACTACTCGTCCCTCTCTTGTGTAATATTTTACAGTGTCATTAATTTCTTGAACTATAGAATCTGATTGCAAATCAATCAGCACTCTACGTAAAAAATCAACATAATATTCATATTTTCCTTTATCATACGAGCGTTGTATACATCTACCCGATGGGGTATAATAACGTGCAGTAGTTAGCAACAATGCTGATCCATCAAACAATTCTATTTGTTCTTGAACCAAAGCTTTACCAAATGAGCGTCGACCTACAATAACTCCCCTATCATTATCTTGCAACGCACCCGCCACAACCTCACTAGCCGAAGCAGAATTCTCATTAAGCATAATTACAAGTTCA